>JBJXDV010000185.1:0-12409 GCA_046153465.1 Chitinophagaceae bacterium | reverse complement strand
CTTCTTTTGGATCTTTTATACGTAGTGAACCAGACGCTGCATTTCTGGGGTTCGCTAAGGGCGGTAAATTTTGACCAGCCAACTGCTCATTATATTTCTTAAAATTATTTTTAGTTAATAATACTTCGCCTCGTATTTCAATTTGTTGCACACCATAATCTGAAAACGACGCAGAAAGTGGTACGGATCTTATCTGCCTTATATTGGTAGTAATTTCATCGCCCTCTTCACCACTACCTCTTGTTGCCCCTCTGGTAAGAAGATTGTTTTCATAAATCAAAGAAATACTGGCACCATCAAATTTTGGCTCAATACAATATTCTACTTCGTTTAGCCCTGATAGTTCTTTTACTTTTCGGTCCCAATCAATAAGATCTTCAGCATTGTATGAATTGTCCAGGGAAAGCATGGGCACCAGGTGCTGAACAGTTGCAAATTCTTTAGTAAGTCCCTTTGCAACTCTTTGTGTAGGAGAATCCGTTGTGATGAACGTTGGATCTGCTTCTTCAATTTTTTCAAGAAACTTGAAAAGCTGATCATACTCAGCATCTGCAATTAAAGGTTCATTTAAAATATAATACCTGTACTCATGAAAACGCAGGGCTTCCTGTAAGGACGCATGCAATCGGGTATCCACAGCATTTTTCGTACTGGTTTTTTTTAGAAGTTCAACGGTTAGCTGCTGAAACTGGCGGGTTTTGCCGGATGAATACATAGCTCCTCTTTTTATAAAGATACATTGATGCCTGCTAATAATATTTCGGTAAAAATTGCAAAGCTTATTAGAACTGCATCAGAAAAGATTCAAGCTTACTTTTCAAAAAGAGGTTTTTGTTATTAAGATTGCAGTTTTATATGTATCAAACGGAGAATATGTAAAAACATTTTTTTAAATCAGGCCAGATTCTTGTACATGATTATTTAATTAGTCAATACAATCTATAGTTTATAGTGTAATCACCTAAATTATGATTTTGATTAATTTATATGTAAATTCAACTTTTAATCAATTCCTATGTTTAAGATATCTTCTCTCCTGTTATTATACATGTTCTATTTTTATACAGTAGAAGGTCAGTTACTTTCAACGGGGCCGGCATTTCCAAAAGATACTTCTGGTATATCCATAACGGTTGATTGCACAAAGGGAAATCAGGGTTTATTCAATTATGCTAATACATCAGATGTTTATGTACATGTGGGTGTAATAACAAATCTAAGTACAGGTTCTGCCGACTGGAAATATGTAAAGTTCGTTTGGGCAACCACCGATGCGGCAGCAAGAGCCACTTCCTTAGGGAACAATAAATATCAATATACCATAACTAATATTCGTACATTTTTTGGCGTACCTGCGGCAGAAACAATTCAAAAAATTTCTATTTTATTCCGTAGCGGAAACGGAAATACCGTTCAACGGAATGCAGATGCAAGCGATATGTATATACCCATATTCGGAACTGCGCTTGCCGGAAAATATATTTTACCGGCTATGGAGCCACGTTATATTCCGATACCAGAACCAATATCAAAAAATATAGGAGATACACTACGCATTGCATGGCTAAGTAATCGTACAGCCGATTTGAAAACATTTTTTAATGGCACTCAAACCAATGCCGTTTCCTCTTCAAACTCAATACTTGATTCTGTAGTTATTTTGAATGCCGGTAACCAGCAACTGGTTGCTAGGGCAATTGAAGGAGCGAGTACACTTTCTGATACTATTAATTTTTTTGTGGCTCCTTCTGTAAACATAGTACCCCTTCCTGCTGGAGTGAAAGATGGAATTAATTATGAGCCTGGCGATACTTCGGTTGTGCTTGTATTATTTGCGCCTAATAAAGGCAGGGTATCTATTATCGGCGACTTTAATAACTGGTTAGAAAATTCAACCTACCAAATGAATAAAACACCTGACGGTTTAAGGCATTGGGTGCGCATAACAGGTCTTGTACCAGGAACAGAATATGCTTATCAATATGTTGTAAACGGATCATTGAAAATAGCTGATCCTTATACCACCAAAGTCCTGGATCCCGTCAACGATCCATTTATTTCAACAGCTACCTATCCTAACTTAAAAGTATATCCTAACGGGAAAACAACAGGGATTGTAAGTGTGTTACAAACAGCGAAACCCGCTTATACCTGGCAGGTAGCCGGTTTCAACAGACCTGATAAAAAAAGTATGGTTATTTATGAATTGCTGCTGAGAGATTTTATTACGAATCACGATTGGAAAACGTTGAAAGATACCCTTTCCTATTTTAAAAATCTTGGAATAAACGCTATCGAGTTATTGCCGGTAAATGAATTTGAAGGAAATAATAGTTGGGGTTATAACCCTTCTTTTTATTTTGCTCCGGATAAATATTATGGACAAGACAGCAGTTTAAAAGCATTTATTGATGAGTCACACAAACAAGGAATAGCCATCATAATGGATATTGCATTGAATCATTCTTTTGGACAATCGCCCCTGGTGCAATTGTATTTTGATGCAATCAATAATCGACCGGCTTCCGATAATCCGTGGTTTAACCCCGTACCAAAACATGCGTTTAATGTTGGGTATGATATGAATCATGAGGCGGCAGCAACAAAATATTATTTTAGCCGTATTGTTGAGCATTGGCTCACCGAATACCGGATTGATGGATTCCGATTTGATTTATCCAAAGGATTCACTCAAACAAATAGCTGCGATGTCAACGGTAACAATTGCAATGTAAATGGATGGAGTTCTTTTGATGCATCAAGGGTGGCAATTTGGAAAAGATATTATGATACACTTCAACTAAAATCTCCGGGCTGTTATGTTATTCTTGAACATTTCGCAGATAATAATGAGGAAAAAGAATTGTCAAACTATGGTATGCTGTTATGGGGGAATATGAATTTCAATTTTAATGAAGCTACTATGGGTTATTTAACTAACTCTAATTTTGACGGGGCCCTACATACCAGTCGCGGATGGACGAACCCGCATTTAATTTCATATATGGAAAGCCACGATGAAGAGCGACTGATGTATAAGAATATAAATTTTGGGAATTCATCGGGAAGTTATAATATAAAAGATATAAATGTGGGCCTGCGAAGAAATGAAATGGCTTCAGCATTTCTTTATATGATGCCCGGCCCTAAAATGATTTGGCAGTTTGGAGAAACTGGGTATGATTTTTCAATTAACTATTGTGCGAATGGGACCATTAATAATAATTGCCGTACGGATCCTAAACCTGTCAGGTGGGATTATCAACAACTTTCAAATCGTTCGCGATTAAAAGAAGTAACAGCAGGGTTATTAAAATTACGGGCTCATCCTTTTTTTAAAAATGGGTTTGTTACCGATAGGGTGGAAAGAAATCTGAGTGGAGCTTTCAAATGGCTTAAGTTAACAACTGATACTTCAAATATATTAGTGGTTGGTAATTTTGACGTAAACTCAGTTTCGGGTTCAGTCACTTTTCAAAGCCCGGGTACCTGGTACGATTATTTCAGCACGAACACAATTGCTGCAACTGGTTCTGCACAAACTATTTCTTTAGCACCTGGAGAATATCATGTCTATGTAAACAGAAATGTAAATAATGCGATTACACCGGTTACGGATATTATTTATAATGGTAAACGAATTCGATTGAATGTATATCCTAACCCGGTTAATCAGCAGGCTACTATTGAGTATGAATTACCTGAAAGTGGAATTGTCGATATTCGATTAATAAATATTAGCGGACAGCAGGTAGCAACTCCGTTTGCTGGTTTTAAGGTGAAAGGGATTCACCACCTTTCTCTAAATCAGTTAGAGGGTTTATATAAATTGTCGGCAGGTACTTATTTTCTTCAGATGGAATTTGGGCAGCGCAAGTTGGTTCAAAAACTTGTGTTGAATTTTTAGATCCATAGATTATATTTGATCTACTTTATGACTACTGCATCGCAAAAAACCGTAAAACAGCTCAAGTCGGAAAATAGCGCCTTCTTCCAAATTGCCTTTTCGGTTGATTGTGTAATTTTTGGCTTTGAAAATAATGATCTGAAAGTATTATTGATCAGATCTGATTTGGATAAATATAAAGATGAATGGACATTACTTGGCGACCTTGTTAGACCTGATGAAGATTTAGACACAGCTTCCTATCGGATCTTGAAAGAAAGAACCGGTTTAGATGATGTGTTCCTTGAGCAGGTTCATACTTTTGGAAATGTAAATCGTCATCCTGCCGGTCGTGTTATCACTACTGCCTATTATTCACTGATAAATATCAAAGATCACCAGCTAAAGCTTCCACATAATCAATTGCATTGGCATCCGGTTAAAGAGATTTCTACCCTTGCATTTGATCATAAAAAAATTTTGAATACGTGCATCTCCCAGTTGCAGAATAAAATAATAGAACATCCGATTGTATTTAACCTGTTGCCCGAAAAATTTTCTCTTCGCGAATTGCAGAGTTTGTATGAAGCGATTCTTGATACCAAACTAGATAGGCGAAATTTTCGCAAGAAATTTTTTCAAAAAGAATGGTTGACAGATATCAGTGAATTTGAAAAAGATGTTCCCCACAGGCCTGGCAAATTGTACGAATTTAATACAAAAAATTTTTCTAACGGCAAGGCTCAGAGGATCCCCGCAATTATTCATAATGCTTAATGTGAATATTAGATAGACCCACCCTCAATTAGCCTTGAAGGAACAGTTAGTTGTTGAACAAAAGTTTTCCCGGAGAGATGATCCATCATTCGTTTAAATGCAAGCTTACCAAGATCGGAGCCACTGGTTTCTATAAAAGTAATTACCGGATCGTAAAGTTCCGGAATAAAATTATTATTGCATATTGAGAGCACTGAAATATCTGATGGTATCTTTAACGTTAATTGTTGTATACCTTTCATTACCCCAGTAAGAATTTCATCACTCATCGAAAAAATTGTATCTGGCCTTTGTTGGGAAGAACAAAACTGGAGAGTGAGCTGCAAAGCTTCGGCTGATGAATCTGCATTGGTAATTATAACATTGATTTGGGCAGGATGAGAAGATAGTTTTTCCGAGAAGGCCTTTTGTCTTTTTTGAGTAATCGATAATTCTGTGTTCCCAAAGATGGCTAGTACATTCTTTTTATTTTTCTCCAAAATAACCTGTGCCGCCAGGGTGGCCGCTTCAGCATCAGCAAGGCAAATTTTATTACATGCTTCAAATGAGGGAACTTTATCGAAGAAAATAACAGGTATATCAAGTTCGTCGAGTTTTAAAAAAGGTTTTATCTCTTTGGTATGTGTTGCAATGGAAACAAACACCCCCGCAACCCGGTTAAGTCTGCACAATTTAAGATTGTCCAATTCAATTTGAGTGTCGTTACCAGATTGAAGAATGAGCAGTGAATAACCAATTTGACGCGCTTCCTCTTCAACAGATGAAATAAAAGAATGGTAAAAAAAATTAGAAATTACAGGAACTATTAAACCAAATATCTTACTCTTATTGGTTCGAAGGTTGATAGCATGTGTATTGGGCTCGTACTCGATAATTGAGGCAAGCTCCATTACTTTCCTCTTTGTTTCTTCTGAAATATCTGGATGATTTTTTAAAGCCCTTGAAACTGTTGAAATACTTAGATGGAGAGTTTCAGAAATATTTTTTAGAGTAGCTTTCGTTTTCATGATTGTCGATTTTTCGCAGAAAGTTATCCACAACAAACATTTGCACGAACATTTGCACAAAGGTTTGCGATAAACTAAAGTTAGGTATTTTATTTATTCATTAAATAGTCTTTAAATTACAAACGATTAAGGTTTTAATTCGTATCAGATTGATAAACAGATCGATTAACAATAAAACGCTGCTTTTTTCAATAAATTTTTTGCTACTTTACTATGAGTTTTATTAAGCCAAATTAGGTCTTTAGGTATTTTGATTGCAGGAGGCAGCGTTTTATTAGATGTTAATTGTCTTAACTGAATTAAGGTTTAGAGTTTTTTCTAATTCTTTCATTGATATAAGTTTAAATAATTTCACCATATTACTGTTGTTAATTTTTTTAACATAAAAAAAAATACTAGATTGCACCTTGTGTGTCTTATATACACATTGAATTTGATAATTTTCTCTAACCATTTATAATCATTGCTTATGACCCTCAAACGAATGTTTCGTCTAATTCCATTGTTTTTATTTCTAACTATTTGTTCTCTTAGAACTCTTGCTCAGGATAAAACAATTACTGGTAAGGTTACTGATTCAAAAGATGGAACTCCTGTTGTAGGAGCATCTGTTCTTCCAAAAGGTTCTTCAAGCGGAGGAACTACTTCTGGTGCTGACGGTAGTTTTAGTTTAAGTGTTGGTTCTAAAGTTACCGCTCTTATTATTTCTTATGTCGGTTATGGTACCCAGGAAATAGCTATCGTTGGTAAATCATCTGTAGATGTTAGTCTTTCTCCTTCTGGTTCTAACTTAAATGAAATAGTAGTAGTAGGTTATGGATCTCAACGTAAAAAAGAAGTAACCAGCGCTATAACCAGCATTAGTGCCGAACAATTTAATAAAGGTAACGTGAGTGATGTTGCGCAATTGTTACAGGGTAAAGTTGCAGGACTTTCTATCTCTCGCCCCGGAGGCGATCCAAACGGAGGATTTGTTTTACGTTTGCGCGGTTTGTCTACACTTGGTGCCAATACCCAACCCTTAATTGTTGTCGATGGTCAAATTGGTGCGGACATTAATACAGTTGATCCTAACGATATCAAAAGTATCGATGTATTGAAAGATGGTTCTGCTGCGGCAATTTATGGTACTCGTGGATCTGCAGGTGTAATTATCATTAGTACTAAAGGAGGAAAAAATGGACCTCCGCAAGTTTCCTATAATGTATCTGTTACCGCAGAAAAAGCTTCAAAATTTACTGATCACATGACTGCGGATGAATTCATTGCATTGGGTAAGGGAACTAATTATGGAGCCAAAACGGATTGGAACAAAGAAATCACAAGAACAGCTATTTCGCATGTTCATAATCTTAGCCTATCGGGTGGAAATGGCGGAACCACATATAATGCTTCATTGAACTTACGAAAGTCAGAAGGCGTTGCTATCACTACTGATTTTTCTCAGATTAATGGTCGGCTAAATTTAACGCAGAAAGCGCTTAATAATAAACTGGTATTTGATGTGGATTTAAATACTACACGTCGTAAATCTCAATTCGGATTTCCCGACGCATTTAAATATGCTACAATATACAATCCAACCGCCCCCGTATTCTCTAACGATCCTTTATACGATTTAACAGGAGGCGGTTACTACGAAGCCAACTTTGTTGACTATTCTAATCCTGTCGCAATGCTTCGCCAAAATAGTAATGGTGGTGAATTGTCAAGAGTTAACGTATCTACTTCTGCTGAATACCAAGTTTTTAAAGGATTTAAAGCATTAGTAAGATACGCACAGCAAACGTCCAGTTTTTATGGCGAGCAATATTCACCGAGAAATGCCTTTATTTCCCGTGGATTTGCAAACGGTGTAAACGGTTTTGCGCGTGGCGGCTATTCATTCAAACGAGTTGATGAAAGTTTTAATCAGTTGTATGAAAATATCCTCACTTATAATAAAAAATTCAATAAACTGGAAGCAACAATTGTTGGCGTTTATTCTTATCAGGAATTCTTGAATAAAGGGTATAGTGTAGGCGGTGGAAGTTTTATTACTGATGGGTCTGGCGAGAATTTTGGTACTGCGCTTGATTTTCAAAACGGACAAGGTTCTATTGGAAGTTATAAAAATGGATCTAAAATAATAGCTTTTAGAGGAAGGGTAAATCTTAATTATGATGATCTTGCCTTTTTATCCGTGAGTTTAGCAAGAGAGGGATCAACTGTTTTTGGAGCCAACAACAAATGGGGTTATTTCCCTGCTGTAAGTGCTGGATTGGATATTAAAAGATTAGTTGACATACCTTCTGTAAATTCATTAAAACTTAGGGGTAGCTTCGGAATTACTGGAGCGCTTCCGCCAAGTCCATACTTATCTTTAGATAGACTAAGCTCTAACGGAACTTATTATGCAGGTAATGGTGTTTATGCACAGGCTTATGCAGGTTTTGTAAACTCTAACCCAGATCTTAAATGGGAAAAGAAAGTTGAAACCAATATTGGTGTTGATTTCAGTGCATTCAACAACAGGTTAAATGGTACAATAGATTATTTTGTTCGCAAAACAACGGATCTGATCTTTAACGTAACCGTTCCTTCACCTCCCGCCTTATTCAATAATACCTGGAAAAATATTGGAGAATTGAGTAACAAAGGAATTGAGTTTGCTATCAATTACGACATCGTTAAATCAAAAGGAAGTGGCTTCAGTTGGAACACTGGGGTGAATTTCTCTACTTATGATATCGTATTAACTAAATTGGACGAATCGTTAAAGGGTTCATTTGTAGGAGCGACGAACCTAGGAACGCCTGGTCAGGAAGCAACCCAGCTAACAAGAGCAGTTGAAGGAAAAGGAATAGGTATTTTGTGGGGTTATAAGTATATGGGTCTCGACGCAAATGGCAAATACCTTTTTGCTGATAAAGACGGTAAACCAGTATTGCAGGGTGCTAATCCAGAAAGACAGATCATCGGAAATGGGTTACCTAAATTCGAATTCGGTTGGTCAAACACGTTTAGTTATAATAACTTTGATTTCAACTTCTTTCTACGTGGATCAATGGGTCATCAATTGATTAATACATTCAGAGCGTTTTATGAAAATCCCAATGTGGCCACCAGCTACAATATCGTAAATACTAAATATTTCGATAAGAAAATCACCGATGCTCAAATTTACAGCAGCTTGCATGTTGAAAAAGCATCTTTTGTAAAACTTGATAATGCTACCCTTGGTTATACATGGCCAATTTCAAAAGCTAGCAAATTTGGTTCTGTGGTTAGAAGTTTAAGAGCATATCTAAATGGTCAGAATCTGTTCGTGATTTCAGATTATACAGGTGTTGATCCGGAAGTTCGTTATCAAGATGGTGGTAATGTGTTGGCTCCAGGTATCGATAGAAGAGAAACATGGGTACGCACCAGGGCTTTCACTTTTGGTCTTAATATCGGATTCTAATAAATTATTTTAATCTATTTTAATATTAACAATATGAAATTAATAACTAAATGTTCCTTGGCAGTTGGCTTGCTCGTTTTAGGTTCTTGCACCAAACTCGACGAAAAGGAACTATTGTTCGACACTGTTACCTCTGATAACTTTTACCGCACAGATGCTGAACTTGCTTCTGCGGTTGGTGCTGCTTATTCTCCACTTTTTGGAATTGGTGGCAACAACAACGTTTTTCCATTAGGAGAAGTAACTTCTGATGAGATGGTGGTACCTACCCGCGGTGCGGACTGGGGTGATGGCGGACATTGGGTGCGTTTGAAATTACATACCTATAAAAAAGATGACCCAATTCCGGGTAATGGATGGAACTTCGGATTCTCTGGTGTAACAACCTGTAATAAATTATTAGCTGCGTTAGCAAAAAGCACTTCTCCCAAAGCTGCATCTTATGTGTCTGAGTTAAAGGCATTACGTGCTATCTACTACCTCTGGTTACTTGATTGGTTTGGTAACGTTCCGATCACTACCGATTTTACAAATGTAGAGCCACCAGCAAATAATACCAGAGCTGAAGTTTATGCATTTATTGAAAAAGAGCTGTTAGATAATGTTGCCACACTTGCCAAATCTGGCCCTGGTGATGGCCCAACGTACGGGCGTGTTACTTATTATACAGTTTATGCTGCATTAACGAAATTATATTTGAATGCGCAGGTGTATACAGGTACGGCACAATGGGATAAAGCAATTGCTGCTGCAGATGTAATCATTAACTCCGGAAAGTTTAGCCTTACTGGAAATTATATTGAAAATTTTGTAAAGGATAATCAGAATTCGACAGAATTTATTTGGGCAGTTCCCTACGATCAGATTAAAGCAGGTGGATTCAATTTAAACATGATGACATTAAGTTACCTTAGTCAGGCAACTTATAACATCAATGCTCAGCCGTGGAATGGGTTTGCTACCGTTCAGGAATTCTATCAATCTTATATTGATCCTGTTCAAAATCCTGGACCTCAGGGTACAGTTGTCGGCATAGCTCCAAATGGAGCAACTACTACAGGAACACTTGATAAAAGACTTACAAACTTTTTGGTTGGACCACAATTTGCTTCAAATGGTACAAGATTATCGGATGGTGGCGCAGACCTTACTGACCCGGATGGTCCACCACTTACCTATACGCCATATATTAACGAATTAGAGCCGAATGCCTGGAGACAATCAGGCGCACGTGTTGGTAAGTGGCAGTTTTACTCAGGAATGACTAATAACCTTAGCAATGATTACGCAATCTTTAGATATGCAGATATTTTGTTGATGAAAGCAGAATTGGTTGCTCGTAAAAATGCTAACTGGTCGGATCCTGTAACATTGGCAATCATTAATCAAATCAGAACAAAACATGGCGGGGTTGATCCTTTGCCAAGTTTAACTGCTGCCAGCTTCCTCGCTGAGCGCGGTCGCGAAATGTTTGCTGAATGTTGGAAGAGACAAGACATGATCCGTTTTGGAACTTATAACAGTGCATTCCGTTTTCATCCAGCAGATGCAAGTAATCACGTTAATATCTTTCCGATTCCTGAAAGTCAATTAAACGCTAATAAGAACCTTAAGCAAAATCCTGGGTATTAATAATTAACCGGGGATATTCTTAAAATAATTAATAAAGCAAGTAATTTATATTACTTGCTTTATTCGTTTTTAAAAAGGGTTTAAGAAAATACCAGAACCCCGCCCTCCATAATTTAACTGTAAATTGTTAGCCAATTAAATCGGCAGATTTGTTGAAAAGTGTTCTGTATTATGGATCATAATTTATTTCTATCCTCTTCTTTACAACTTAAATGTTCTCGCTTAATATTAGTTTTTGCGGTGTTCATTTTATTTTCTTGCCAACAAGGTCAGGAAAATAAAATTCAAGAGAATAGTCTTTTTGCATTAATGCCTTCTACTTCAACTGGAATTGCTTTCTCTAATAATGTTACCTATACAGAAGAATTAAACGCCTATACTTTTCGTAATTTTTATAATGGCGGCGGTGTTGGTATTGCAGATATTAATAACGATTCCTTACCCGATCTGTTTTTTTGTAGTAATATGAAATCGAATAAACTTTATCTCAATAAAGGAAATTTTAAATTTGAAGACATCACGGATAAAGCTGGCCTAAATTCAGAAGGTATCTGGTTTACCGGAGTAACTTTTGCAGATATCAATGGCGATGGTTTAATAGATATTTATGTTTGTAAATCAGGCGACATAAAAGTTAAGAATCGGGCAAACGCACTTTATATTAATAATGGTGATTTAACTTTTACAGATAAAGCAAAGGAATTTGGACTTGACAATATGGGTTTATCTACGCATGCTGTTTTCTTTGACTTTGACAATGACAATGATCTGGACTGTTACTTGCTTAATAATTCTTTCAAATCCGTTGGCAATTTTGATTTGGTTAAAGACCAGCGCAAAATTATCGATAGCCTTGGTGGAAATAAATTATATCGTAATGATAATAATATTTTTAAAGACATCACTATTGATGCAGGTATTTACAGCAGTAAAATCGGTTTTGGTCTTGGCGTAACAATAGCGGATATCAACAAAGATGGCTGGCAGGATATTTATGTATCCAATGATTTTTTTGAACGCGATTATCTCTATATAAATAATAGAAATGGTACTTATAAAGAAATGCTGGAAGATTGTATCACAGAAATGAGCATGAATTCAATGGGTGCTGATATTGCAGATATTAATAATGACGGGTTTCCGGATATTTATGTAACAGATATGCTACCAGGTTTGGAAGCCAGAGTAAAAACAAAAACAAACTTTGAGAATTGGGATAAATATCAGTCTAATTTAAAAAATGATTATGGGCACCAGTTTGTACGTAATGTATTGCAATTAAACCGAGGGTATAATCCCGATCAAAAAAAACATTTCAAAGAAGTTGATTTTAGTGAGATCGGCCGGCTGGCCGGTGTACATGCCACGGACTGGAGCTGGGGTGCTTTAATTACGGACCTCGATAACGATGGACTTAAAGATATTTTTATTGCCAATGGAATATATCAGGATTTAACAAACGAAGATTTTATTCATTATCTATCTAACCAAAATGTGGTTAGAGATATATTGAAGAAAACGGATAAAAATACCTATAAGAAATTAATCGATTTAATGCCATCGAATGGGTTGTCGAACTATGCATACCGTAACAATGGGGATTTAACGTTTAGCAATAAGGCGGAGGAATGGGGCCTGGATGCTTTAGGTTTTTCGAATGGT
>JBJXDV010000184.1:0-5283 GCA_046153465.1 Chitinophagaceae bacterium | reverse complement strand
ACGACTCTATTGAAAACGCGCAACTGGAACTTGGCAAAGCGTTAATGGAAGGTTTGGAAGATTATGAAGCGGCTATAAAAACGTTGGAAGCTTTTTGCGAACGATTTGGTTATAGCGATAATCGCGCAAAAGCACTATCCTATCTTTATTACTGTTATCTGAAAACTGGCGATACAGCAAAAGCTGCCACAGTTAAAAAAGAGTTAGAAGAAAAATACGCTGACAAACCAGAAGCTCAAAAAATAATAAACCCTACGGCGCCCACCGAAAACAATAAGCTCGAATCTTCAATGAATAAGAGCTATGATGAGATCTATTCCTTGTTTATTGAAGGAAATTTTCAAGAAGCCCTCGCAGAGAAAAAAATAGCGGATAGTTTATATTCAACAAATTACTGGACGCCACAATTGCTGTATATACAATCCATTTATTTTATCAAAGAAAAACTTGACGACTCTGCAAAAACAAGTTTACAAAATATTGTGAACTTATACCCCTCAACGGTATTAGCCGCTAAGGCACAAACAATGATTGATGTATTGGGGCGCAGAAAAGAAATTGAAGAATATCTTACCAAATTAAAGATAGAGGGGCTTGAAGATACCACGAGCCAGATCAACACGTCGCCCGCTATTGACACAAAACCCGGAGTAGTAGTTAAAGGAAATAAAGCAGATTCCGCAGTAGTTATCGCGAAGCCACTGATATCAGATAAGGCTTTACCGGGTCAAAGAAAAGATAGTACGCAAATGAAGCCAACCCAGCCGCTGAGAGTTGCATTTGTATTAGATCCAACAGTACCTCATTATGTAGCAGTAATCATGGACAAGGTGGATGGTGTTTTTATCAATGAAGCAAAAAATGCTTTTAATCGCTATAACAAACAATACTATTATAATAAACCTATTGAAACCACCAGCGAAGTTATTAATGATACCATAAGATTGGTATTAATGAACACCTTTGAAAACACTGAGGCAGCGTTTGCTTATATCGAAAAAACTTCGAAAGTAGCAGCGGCTGAAATAATCCCCTGGTTACCGGTGACTAAATATGCCTTTGCAGTTATTTCTTCAACGAACCTGGAGCTTTTGAAAAATAGTAAAGATATCCAGGAATACAGAAGGTTTTTACAACAGTCTTTTCCGGGGAAATTCAAATAATAACCAGGCTCCATTTTCCCAAAATTTTTGTTAATAGTTCCATGGCCCTGGCATCGACAATGGCTAATTCGCGTTAATTATTTTCAAGCACGATTTTTGTTTTATCTTTCTTACTTATTTTCAACTGAACATTTTTAACTCTTTCTGTATGAAACGTTCCGTTCGCATTTTCTGGAAAATTTTCTTTTATGGATTTGGTGGATTTGTGTTATTGCTTATCATAATCAATTTCGGTTGGTTGGGCACCATGCCGTCGTTGGCACAACTGGAAAACCCTTCCATTATGCAGGCGACCGAGGTTTTTGGGGACGATGGAACGCCTCTTGGTAAATATTATAAGGAAAGAGGTAATCGCAGCAATGTAAATTATAAAGATATTTCTAAGTATGTAATCGATGCATTGATTGCAACAGAAGACGAACGGTTTTATGATCACTCGGGAATAGACGCCAAAGGAGTGGCACGAGCCCTGATTTACCTAGGACAGCGCGGGGGCGGCAGTACTATAACGCAGCAGCTTGCATTGAATATGTTTTCGGAAAGAGCTACGAATAAATTTTCAAGAAGTATCCAGAAATTAAAAGAATGGATTATAGCGGTAAAGCTTGAGCGAAATTTTACAAAGCAGGAAATTCTTGCCTTGTACCTGAATACCGTTTCGTACAGTGAAAATGTATATGGCATTAGAAATGCGGCACGCACTTTTTTTCAGAAAGAACCCGACCGGTTAAATGTTGAAGAATCTGCGGTATTGGTGGGTATGGTGAATGGGCCAACTGTTTTCAATCCAAGAAAAAATCCAAAAGCTGCCCTTGACCGTCGCAACCTGGTAATCAGCCGTATGGTTACAAATAAATTTTTAACGGAAGCTGAAGGAAAGAAGATAAAGGCGAACCCCATCAAACTTAATTTTAAGAAGGTCGATGAAAACAATGGAATTGCTCCCTATTTTCTTGATGTAATTCGGGAGGAATTAAAAAAATGGTGTAAGGAAAACAAAAACCAAATTGGTAAAAACTATGATCTTTATGAAGATGGTCTGAGAATATATACTTCTATTAATCCACGTATGCAATTGTATGCCGAAGAAGCCGTGGCGAAACATATGCCTGTTCTTCAACGTGTATTAAGTGCACAGGCTAGTTTAAGAACGGATGCAGTTTGGAAGGAACATGAAAATATATTGCAGACAGCAATGAAAAACAGTGATCGATGGGATAAGCTCAGGGAAGAAGGGATGAAAGACGCCGACATCAAAAAAACATTTTATATAAAAACTAAAATGAAAGTATTTGCCTGGAATCCGCAACGTGAAAAAGATACTCTGATGACTCCCTACGATTCGATTAAGTATCACCGTGAATTGCTTCAAACAGCGTTTATGGTGATGGATCCAATTTCGGGACAGGTAAAAGCATGGGTAGGCGGCATTGATTTTAAAAATTTCAAATATGACCATGTTAATTTAAGAACCAAGCGACAGGTGGGTTCCTCCATTAAACCTTTTTTATATGCATTGGCCATGGAGGAATATGGGTTTACTCCCGAAACTCAATGCGAAGCAACTCAACAATATTTCCCGGGTTCGGGTTATGTACCTGCAAAAAATTCGGGAAGAGCCGGTACCCGTACCATGGCTAACGCGCTTGCCTGGTCGGTAAATGAAGTTGCTGCTTATTTAATAAAACAAACCACGCCAAAACGGTTTGCCGATTTTATGAAGCAGATTAATATTCCAACCAAAGTAGAACCTTATCCATCCATAAGCCTGGGCTCCTGCGACTTGTCGCTATATGAAATGTTATGGGGATATACGATGTTCCCAACAGGTGGATTCAGTACAAAACCCGTTTATATAACCCGCATTGAAGATAAAAATGGAAATGTACTGGCACACTTTGAAACAGAAAGGAAAGAGGTGATCAGCCAGTCTACGGCTTATACCATGAGCCGGATGATGCAGGGGGTCGTTGATTTTGGAACTGCCGTTGGCTTACGGGAACGCTTAGGTGTATCTGAAATGGGAGGAAAAACAGGTACCACGAACGATAATTCTGATGGATGGTTTCTTGGATTTACTCCACAGTTACTCGGAGGCGTTTGGATTGGTTGCGACGATCGTTTTATACGATTGGAAAGTGGTTTGGGGTATGGAGGCAAAGCGGCGCTGCCAATATGGGAATACTTTTTTCAAAAAGTGTTTGCAGATAAAACGTTAGGGCTTGACAAATACTCCAAATTTGTACAACCGGAAAATTTAAAAAACGACCTTACGCCATTTCCTTTTGAGCCCTCTCCACCAGATATTCCTGAAGAAGGTTCAGAAGAAGTTGATGATTACCTGGGGAAACCAGATACTCAGGATATCCCGGTTGATTCAAAGAAATCGCTGGAAGAACAAAAGATATTACAGGATGCAGTGCTCCCATCAAACCAGGTGCCTGCTACTAATGATAAAAAAACAGACCCTGCAAAACCCGACCCATCAAAGACTGACGAAAAAAAGAAAAAAGATGGATTCTTTAAACGGGTGTTTGGTAAAAAAGAGAAAAAATAAATAACATACCCCTTGCCGCGGAGAGGCCTGTAAGATTGAGAAATCTTTACTAACACCAACTTTAAAATTATTAAAACCTATAGCAAAGTAAGTTAGATAAAATTGAACTTTATTTTTCCGTCGCAAGTTTCAAAATGATTTGTTTCAACTCTTCTTCATCAGCAACCACCGGGTTACCGATATCCAATACTGCCGGATTCTTATGAGTAACTACATTGGGTATTATCCTTCTCGCTGAAGTATGAAATTCTCTGGCACCTGTGCGAATCAACTGTTCAATATTGGATGAGCGAACACCCGCTCCAGGCATTATTACAATGCGATTCGACGATTGCTCCACTAATTTCGTTAAAAGCTCTATGGCTTCTGGTGCAGCCGATTGCTGACCGCTTGTAAGTACACGCTCGCATCCACATTCAATAATTTCTTCCAATGCTTTGAAAGGATCAGGTGCGGCATCAAAAACACGGTTGCAGGTAACGCCTAACGGATAAGCCCATTCCACAATACGTTTCATTCTTTCGATATCAATAGACCCATTCAGTAACTGTATACCCACTGAAATACCATCACAGCCCAGCTCTTTACAAAGAAGAATATCTTTTTGCATGATAGAAAATTCTTCATCATCGTAAAAATAATTTCCCGCCCTTGGCCTGATGATTGGATACAATTCAATAGAAATTTTTTCACGTGCCTGTTTAATAGCGCCAAAAGAAGGGGTTGTTCCGCCTTCAACAGGGTTATCGCATAACTCTGCCCGTACGGCACCCACCCTTTCAGCAATTATACAGGATTGAATATTAAATGCGCAGACTTCAAGAGATAAACGTAAGCTCATATTGAATGGTGGATTGTGCGTGGTCAATAGCGAATTGTTAATAGTGAATGTCGGAATTCAGAATTCAGAAGTTGGTTAATAGGGGTTTGCCTTTAATAAATTATTCGACAATTACCAAATGATACAATACCGACTATAACTTTACTTCTGACTCCTAACTCCTGTCTTCAGACTTCTGTCTTCAGACTTCTGTCTTCTGACTTCAGACTTCAGACTCTCAACTTCTGACTCCTGACTTCTCTTTTCTCTTTCCCAATCATATCAAATTCTTTGCCACCACCAATCGCTCTTCCCTCCCATTCTTAACAGCATAACTAAACCCTTTTTGCAAAGCATATCCACCAAATTGTCCTTTTTTATTAATAGCAATAAATCCTATCTGGATTGTTTTTGCTTTTGCTCCTTTGATTCTCAAAATTCGTTCCACTGCTTTCTTACAGGCATTTTCTGGTGTTAACCCCTGGCGCATTAGTTCCACCACGGTATGTGAACCAGCAACTCGTATTACATCCTCACCCTGCCCAGTAGCCGTAGCCGCGCCTACTTCATTATCTACAAACAATCCAGCACCAATAATAGGTGAGTCGCCCACTCGTCCACGCATTTTAAAACCCATACCACTGGTGGTACAACTACCGCTGAGGTTCCCATTGGTATCCATGGCCACCATTCCAATAGTGTCATGATTTAATTCCCCATTGTCTAAATACTGTGGTGCAAAC
>JBJXDV010000183.1:0-11177 GCA_046153465.1 Chitinophagaceae bacterium | reverse complement strand
TTTGCATTATAGGCATCCAGTATAATATCATTGTCTCGTAATTTGACTAATTGAGATCGGCTATTCGAAGGAACGTATGTTTCAATAGCTTTTTTAATATTTTCTGCTTTAACGTTGAAATGGCAGCCAATCGTAACGGCTACTAATACATTCGGTAAATTGTATTCTCCAACCAATTGCGTATGAATATTCTTTATAGAAATACCTTTTTCAATGGCAACGTTTAAAAATGGTTCGCTTTCTAAAGCCTTACCAGTAACACTTGCATCTTTAGTTCCATAAGTAATGAGTTCAGGTATTCCCTTGCTCATTTCTCGCAAATAATCATAGTCCCACATTACAAAGGCAGTTCCATTAGTTTGTTTAAGGTAACTAAACAATTCGCCTTTCCCTTTTCGAACTCCTTCGATTCCTCCAAAACCTTCGAGGTGAGCTTTGCCACAGTTTGTAATAATGCCATGTGTCGGCAACGTATAGGTGCAGTAACCTTCTATTTCTTTTTGATGATTGGCACCCATTTCAATTACTGCAATTTCTGCATCGGGTTGTACGTCTAATATCGTTAGAGGTATTCCAATATGATTATTTAGATTTCCTTTGGTGGTATAAGTTTTAAACGTACCTGATAGAACGGCATATACCAATTCCTTGGTGGTTGTTTTACCATTACTGCCGGTAATTGCAATAAAAGGGATACTCAATCTTTTTCGATGATAAAGTGCTAATTCTTGTAATGTTTTTAATACGTCATCAACGAGAATTGTTTTGTTGTTGATACTAAATTCTTCTTCATCAATTACTGCGTAAGCTGCACCAGCTTCCAGTGCAAGTTGGGCAAAGCTATTACCGTTAAAGCTCGGGCCTTTTAATGCAAAAAATAAATCTCCCTTTTTTAACTTGCGCGTATCCGTTTGTACCGAAGGGTATTGTTGGTATAATTGGTAGAGTTGTTCAATTGTCATACAACAAAAATAAAAGAAAAAACCACCTCTTACTAGGAGATGGCTTTTCAAAAATATGCGAACCAAACTTATTTCTTTCTGGTATTCTGACGGCGTGTTGCATAATTGATACCGGTTTTTCTACCGTTACCTTCAGGGCTACCTACGCGATCCATTGCGCAACGGAAACCTACCGTACTGCTTGCCTGATCTTCTTCAAGGAAACGGCGGGTAGCAGGCGATAACCAATAGGCTCGATCATTCCAGCTTCCTCCTTTAATAACTCTTGATTTATCACTGATAAGCGTCGTTAATCCATAACCGCGACCTTTTTCTTTATCTGTTTCATAATTAACACCAGTAATCAGCGAGTCACCATCAAGGTAATTAATTACATTACCTTTTTGATAGTTACGACGGTTTTTACTTTCTTCGTCAGTAACATATTCTCTTTTCACACGGCCAAGGCTATCTTTTTCAAACTCGCCATCTTTTGTACGAAAATCTTTTTCGAAACGGTTACCACGAAAAGGAGAAACATCATCATTATCGGAAGGTGACAAGGGACGGTAAATATCACCGGTCCACTCATTAACGTTACCCGACATATTATATATACCGAATGCATTTGGGAAGAAGGAAGTTACCGGCGCTGTATAAACAGCACGGTCATTCAAACCACCTGCAACACCCATATTATCACCGGCACCTCTTTTAAAGTTTGCAAGAAAAGTACCCTGCCAACTTCCGCGGCGGCTATCACGTAAACCATTTACATTCTGGCTCCATGAATAAACTTGCTTGTTGGTCAGTAATTCTTCACCTCGCTGTTTTTCTTTTTTGCTTGGTTTAGGATTTTGTCCAACCAGTGCCATTGCTGCATATTCCCACTCTGCCTCTGTTGGTAACCGATAGGCTGGTAGTAAAATACCATCTTCAAAAGTTACCTGAGCACGTGGAGTACCATTTGGATTTTTTAACGGATTGTTTTTAGAACGAACTCCGGGTCCGGGAGTAGGAGTAGTTAACCCCATCAAGTAAGATTTGGTATTGAACGATTCGCCACCTTGTCCCTGAATATTTTTGAGCGAATTCTTATTAATGAATTGTTTATCGATCAATGCTTTTTCATTCACACGGTCGCTGCGCCACAAACAAAAATCATAAGCCTGCTTCCAGGTAACACCTACAACAGGATAATAATTATAAGAAGGATGGCGGAAATAATATTCTACCATCGGTTCATTATAGGCTAACTCACTTCTCCAAACAAGTGTATCTGGTAAGGCGCCTTCGCGGACAGCTTTAAATTCATCGCCATCAAATACATTATTTAACCAGTATAGATACTCACGGTAATGAATATTGGCAACTTCACTTTGGTCGATGTAGAAAGAGTTAACTGTTTTACGCGTTGAAATATTATTCCAATCGCCCATAACGTCTTCTTCTACTGCACCCATAGTAAAAGTACCACCTTGTACAAATACAAGACCGGGACCTGTGCGTTGTTCTTTTTCTTTAGCGACTTGGTAACCACCCATGTTTTTGTCATTGTAGTTCCAGCCAGTAACGTCGGATTTTTCCTTTTTGTTCTTGTTAAACAAGCCATTCTTACAAGAAGAGATAGTTGCCGCGCAAGTAAGGAGGATAATTAGGTTTTTCAAGTTCATTTTGATAGCATTTTTGCGGTTGGTTCAATTAGATTAAACGGTACTTTAAGTCAAATATTGTACAAATCGTTGCTTGATTTTCCACAAATAAAACCGACCCTGCGAATATAGTGAGTTTCTGGAAAACAACCATTTAGCTGCAATATAGTAGAAAAAAAATGAGTTAATTTTGAGCAAATGTTTTTTTTTAAGCCAATATTCAGCATTTTTATTTCAGCATTTTTGCTGTTAAGCTTTTCGGCAGTTGCTCAAAGGATATATGCTCCTAATTCTGTGCTTTCTACAGGAAATTGGTATAAAATTGCTGTGAATAACCCCGGAATCTATAAAATGGATGTTCCTTTTCTTAATAAACTGGGAATTAATACCAGTAACCTCTCATCCTCCACCATTAAGTTATATGGTAATGGAGGGGATATGTTACCTGAATCGACATCCGGTAAAAAGCAGGACGATCTTTTTGAAAATGCCATTTGGGTAGAAGATGGAGGCGATGGAGTGTTAAATGGAGCTGACTATATTCTTTTTTATGCCGAGGGTCCGCATGAGTGGCGTATAGATACTATTCAAAAAACATTTCGTCATGAAAAGAATATTTACAGTGAACAGTCTTTTTATTTTATTCAAGTAGGGTCAGATGGAAAACGCATCAAAGATCAGCCGGCTACTGTTATACCAAATACAACAATTACCAGCTTTAACAGCCGTTATTTTCACGAATTGGATACCTTAAATTTTTTAAGTAGTGGTAAAGAATGGTATGGCGAGGAATTTTCTACTATGGCCGGCAAACAATTGAATCGCACCTTTTCTTTTTTGGTACCTGGCATCACCAATCAGCCAGCAACTTTTATTTCGAATACGATTGCTCGCTCGTTCGGAACCGGTAGTAAATTTAATATTACCATTAATACACAACCGATACTCCAGGTTGATATTCCGCCGGTGTCTAACGGATCTTTTGATTTATTCGCACAATCTATTCTATCATCGGCAACTTTTAGCAGCACCTCCAATACTCTTGCAGTAAACTATTCCTATTCAGAAGGAAGCTTTAGTTCTCAAGGCTGGTTAAATTGGTTTGAAGTGCATGCGCGCAGTAATTTATCGATGTCAGGAGTAGATCAATTGGTATTTCGAGATTGGAATAGTATAGGTCTGGGAAAAACTGGTCAATTTATTATTAGTAATGCTGCGGTGAATACTCAGGTTTGGGATATTAGCAATCGGTTAAATCCAATATTGATGAAAACAACGTTAGCCGGTAACAATTTACAATTTGTAAATGACTGCAGCACGTTACATGAGTACATCGCTTTTAATACTGCTAATTTTTTGCTACCTGTTGGTATTGGAAAAATAAATAATCAGGATCTGCATAAAGGCGGAGTAGCAGATTATATTATCATTACTGATGCGACTTTTCTTGGCCAGGCACAACGGTTAGCACAATATCACCAGCAACGTGAAGGGTTAAAGACAGTAGTGGTAAGTTCTGAACAGGTATTTAATGAATTTTCATCTGGTACACCCGATCCAACAGCTCTACGTGATTTTGTAAAAATGTATTTTGATAAGGCTGGCTCCGATACTGCCAAAAGGCCAAAATATCTTTTGCTATTTGGTGATGCATCTTTTGATTATAAAAATCGGCTACGCAATAATACCAATTTAGTTCCCGCTTACGAAAGCAATAGTTCATTAGATCCCTTATCAACCTATACTTCAGATGATTTTTTTGGTTTGCTTTCCGACGGTGATGATATAAATGGGAACGGAGTTTATTTACTTGATATTGGTATAGGCCGTATACCTGCTAACAATGAAGTTGCCGCCCGTTCAATAGTTGATAAAATAATTTCTTACAACAGCTCAACGGCTTTGGGTCCCTGGCGAAATGAATTAACCTTTGTTGCCGATGATGAAGATGGTAATCTTCATTTACAGGATGCTGAAATTATTACAGGTGCCGCGATGGCTACTGCTCCGGTTTTTAATAATGATAAAATATACCTCGATAGCTATAAACAGGAGGGTGGTTCCAGTGGAAGTCGTTATCCTGAAGTAAACAATGCAATCAATAGTAAATTATTCAACGGAACATTAATTTGGAATTATAGTGGGCATGGTGGTTTTCGGCGACTTGCAGAAGAAGTAGTACTTGATCAGGAAATCATTAACCAACTAAACAATCCCACTAAATTGCCTTTGTTTATTACGGCTACCTGCGATGTGGCTCCATTTGATAATCCGCTAATCAACTCAATTGGTGAAAATTTATTGCTACGGGAAAAAACAGGCGCTATTGCTTTAATGACTACAACCCGATTGGTATTTGCATTCAGTAATCGATTAATGAATAAAAATTACCTCGAAGCTGCACTGGTAAGAAAATCTGATGGCTCTTATCCTTCGCTTGGAGAAGCTGTAAAAAGAGCAAAGAATTTTACCTATACTTTTTCAACAGATATAGTCAATAACAGGAAGTTTACGTTGCTTGGTGATCCGGCGCTTACTATAGGATTTCCGATTTACCAGGTAAAAACAACAACCATCAATACAAGATCGGTAGGTACAACACCCGATACTTTAAAAGCGTTGAGCACCTACAATATTGAAGGAGAGATTCTGGATCAATTTGGCAATACCCTAACTAACTTTAATGGAACTGTTTTTCCGGTTGTTTTTGATAAAATTCAAAATCAAACTACACTTGCAAATGATCCCGGCAGCATAGCCGCAAACTATCCGGTTCAGAAAAATTTATTGTTTCGTGGAAAAGCAAAAGTTGAAAATGGGAAATTCAAGTTTAGTTTTATTGTACCCAAAGACATCGATTATAAATTCGGGAATGGGAAAATAAGTTATTACACCGATAATGGTTCAATTGATGGAAATGGAATACTTACAAATATTATTGTAGGAGGTACGGGAGTAGGAATTGCTGATGCCGAAGGACCAACCTTAAAAGGATTTTTGAATGATGAAAAATTTGTAAACGGAAGCATAACCGGAAATACGCCAGTATTAGTGGTTAAATTATTTGATTCCTCCGGAATAAATATCATGGGAACGGGCATTGGGCACGACTTAACTGCAATGCTCGACAGGGATCCGCAAAAAATATTTATACTTAATCAATTTTATGAAGCTGATTTGGATAATTTCAGAAAAGGTATCGTTCGATTTCAATTACCACAATTAGAGGAAGGTTTGCATACCTTAACCATAAAAGCCTGGGATGTGGCTAATAACTCTTCGGAAATTACGATCGAGTTCAATATTATTAAGCCGGAAAGTTTTACTATAAATCATGTTTTAAATTATCCTAATCCTTTTACATCGCATACTACCTTTTGGTTTGAACATAACAGAGCAGGCGAGGAATTAAATGTTTTTGTGCAGGTTTATACAGTTGCCGGAAGGCTGGTTAAAACCCTCAGAAAGACAATATTTGCTGTTGGAAACCGTTCCTGTGAAGTAGATTGGGACGGTCGCGATGAATATGGGAGTAAGTTGGGCAGAGGAGTATATATTTATCGCCTCAAAGTGCAATCGCCCGATGGTAAATCGGCAGAGAAATGGGAAAAAATATTCATATTGTAACTGGTATTAATTGAAAATCCTTATTTTAGCCATTCTTATTGACAGTCTATCGATAAAAAAATTACCCTTAATCATTTACTGCTGGCTCAAAAAGCTTTCTCACTTTAATGGTGATACTGTTATCATTAATAGAAGATGTACTGAAAGTATTTAGTGTGCAGCCTAACAAAGACAAAATCTCAAGTATGAAACGGAAGATCGTAAAATTGACTGCCATTCTGTTCTTTTTCGCTGGAATGAGTTCCGCTATCGCGCAGGATACCATTAATGTAGTAACCACTGCAGTACCTTTTCTTAGAATTTCGCCCGATGCCCGTGCGGGTGGAATGGGTGATTTGGGTATGGCTACTTCTCCAGATGCAAACTCAGGTTTTTATAATCTGGCAAAAACACCTTTTGCAAAAAACAAAACCAGTTTTGGACTTACGTACACTCCATGGCTAAAAGATCTTGGCCTTAATGATGTATACCTAATTGGATTGGGTGGTTATTATAAAATTGATGAATTATCAGCAGTATCTGCAGGTATGCGTTATTTCAGTCTTGGTAATATTCAATTCACCGATATAAGCGGAGTTGATTTTGGCGAGGGCCGCCCCCGTGAATTTGGACTTGATTTCGGTTACTCGCGCAAGCTTAGTAATAAGATCGGAATTGGTATTGCGCTTCGCTATATCTATTCCAACCTTGCAGCAGGTCAGGTAATTGGAAACACCACTTATAAAGCCGGTAATGCAGTAGCGGGTGATTTTTCTTTCTTTTATACAGGTGCAAAAGAAGATGGAAGTGGCTGGAATTTTGGAGCAGCTCTTACCAATATGGGTACTAAAATTGGATATACTAATGATGCAACTCAGAAAGATTACATACCTACCAATTTAGGATTGGGTACTACTTATACTAAAGTGTTTGATGAAAACAATAAGATGACCTTTGGTATTGATATGCATAAGTTATTAGTACCTACTCCTCCAAGATTTACAGGCGACTATTCTACAGATTCTTTAGCTATTACAAAATACAGAAGTAAAAGCGTTGTTAGCAGTTGGTTCAGTTCATTTGGTGATGCTCCTGGTGGCTTTGGCGAAGAACTCAGAGAGTTTACGCTTTCTTTAGGTGCGGAATATTCTTACAACGATCAGTTTTTTGTTCGTACCGGTTATTTCTATGAAGATAAAACCAAAGGAAACCGCAAATATTTTACGGTTGGCTTAGGTATCAAATACAATGTATTTGGAATTAATTTTTCTTATCTCGTTCCTTCGGGGCAAGGAGTTAACCGAAATCCATTATCAAATACTTTACGTTTTGGATTAATCTTCGATTTGGATGGCGATTCCAAATAAGTATTTCTATTTCTAAAATAAATATATTTGAAGCTTTCCTGACTTGCCTTGGACTTAAGTCCAGGGCAAGTCAGGAAAGCTTCATCGTTAAAACAACTCCTATGTCGTATCGTATTGGTTTTGGAATTGACTTTCACCAATTAATTGAAGGAAGAGATTTGTGGATTGGAGGAATAAAAATTCCGCATAACAAAGGGGCATTGGGCCATAGCGATGCAGATGTGTTATTACATGCGATCTGCGATGCAATGCTGGGAGCGCTTGCGCTCGGTGATATTGGTATGCACTTTCCCGATACCGATATGGCTTATAAAAATATCGACAGCAAAATATTATTAAAAAATACGATCGCGTTAATCGATCAAAAAAATTATCGTGTTATTAATATTGATTCGTCTGTTTGTTTGGAAGCTCCCAAGATCAAAAAGTATTCTGAAGCGATGCGCATTGTTATTGCTGCCATTCTTAAAATAACAGTTGATGACATTTCAATAAAAGCCACTACGGCAGAGAAGATGGGATTTATAGGAAGAGAAGAAGGACTTGCAGCCTACGCAACTGTATTATTGCAAAAAGAAAATTAACGATTTGGTACGATAAATTACAGATTTTCTAATCTATTTTATTTAATGAATTCATAGAACTGAAAACTGAAACCCTAACTTTGCCGCATGCCAAAAGTGAAAGTAAAAATCATAAATAAATCGGACAACCCACTACCCGGTTATGCAACCGAAGGTTCGGCAGGAATGGATATCCGGGCTAGTTTATCTGAAACAATAATTCTTAAACCAATGGAGCGATTGTTAGTTCCTACCGGTTTGTTTATTGAATTACCGGATGGATTTGAAGCCCAGGTTCGTCCACGAAGCGGATTAGCTATTAAACAGGGGATTACCTGTTTAAATTCGCCTGGTACTATTGATGCTGATTATCGGGGTGAAATTAAAGTAATACTTATTAATTTATCTCTGGAAGATCAGCCCATACAAAACACAGACCGCATTGCGCAGCTAATTATCAGCAACGTTGAAAAAGTAAAGTGGAAAGAAGTCGATAATATATCCGTTACTACCCGTAATGAAGGTGGATTCGGTCATACCGGTAAAAAATAAATCATGCGGATATTTTTTTTGATAATAATAGCAGGGTTATTGGTTGGTGGATTAAGCCAATGCCGAACAACCAAAAAAATTCAAACGGTTATAACGCCAAAAAAAGATTCTACCCAAACTGTGCCGGTTGAAGATACGCGTGCCGATTCTATTCGTTTTATGAAAGACATATTTGATTCTATCAAAAAAAATAAAATCGATTTTCAAACATTTTCGGCAAAAATAAAAGTTGACTTTGAAGATAAGCAGGGGAAGAAAAATGATTTTACAGCTTTTATTCGGTTAAAGAAAGATAGTATTTTATGGATATCTGTGAATGCGTTGCTCGGAATAGAAGCGTTTAGGGTTATCATTACACCCGATAGTGTTAAAGTGCTTAACAAACTCGATAAGATTATTCAATTGCGATCGGTTGAATATTTGCAGGATGTAACACATGTTCCCTTTACATTTTCTGAATTGCAAAATATTATAATAGGCAATCCGGTATACCTCGATAGTAATATCGTAGCCTATAAAAAAGAAGAGAAAGAGATAACACTGATAAGTATTGGAAAAGTTTTTAAGCATCTGTTAACCATTAACAAAGATGATTTTATATTACAAAATAGTAAACTGGATGATTTAGACAACAGCAGGTCACGCACATGCTTAATTATTTATGGCGACTTTGAACGAAGAAATAATATGATTTTCTCGTCATTCAGAAAGATAACTGTAAGTGAAAAGGAACGACTTGATATAGAAATGCGCTATAAGCAATATTCTTTTAACGAAGATTTAAACTTTCCATTTAACATTCCGAAAAATTATAAACAGAAATAAACGTTTCATACTTACCCGTTACCTTTCAAAACCCATATTGTTATTCTATTCCTTATCGTTCATTCCAAAAAAGCATATTATGCTAAAAACGGCGGTTACTTGTTTTTTTGCATGTATTTTCTCATTTACGCTGCTTGCTCAAACGAGCGAGGAGCTTAGAAAACAACAGGCCGAAATTCAACGGGAGATTAATGAACTAAAGAAATCGCTCGAGTCTACCAGGAAAAATAAAAAAGTCGGACTTGGAGAATTGGCGGCCGTTCAATCTAAAATTCGGTTAAGGGAACAGGCTATAAACAATATCAGTAGTCAAATTGATGTGATTTTGGGAACCATTAATCAATCACGAAATGATATTAATAAATTAAAAAAGGAATTAGACACATTGATGGTGCAATATGAAAAAAGTGTAGTGTACGCTTATAAAAATCGAAGTAATTACGATTTTTTGAATTTTGTTTTTTCTGCTGCCAGCTTCAATGATGCAATGAAGCGAATTGAATATTTAAAAACCTACAGAAATTTTCGTCAGCAACAGGCAGAAAATATTCGAAGTACTCAAAATGTATTACAGCAAAAAATCGCAGCATTAGAGACTACAAAAAAACAGAAAGACGAAGTATTACAGAAACAGGAAAAGGAAAAAATGGTATTGGTAGATGAGCGAAAAGAAAAAGATGAAGTAGTTAGTAAACTCAAAGCACGGGAAAAAGAAATCAATAAGGAAATAACGGCTAAGGCAAAAACAGATCGGAAACTAAGAGATGGGATAATCGCCTCGATCAGGAGAGAGACAGAAAAGGCAGCCAGAATTGCAGAAGCGAATAGAAAAAAGGAAGCAGCAGCTAAACCCAATCCAACGTCTAACACCGATGTTACTGTAAAAACCACAAAGCCCGTTAAACCTAAAAGTCCGTTGGAAAATACACCGGAAGGCGCCATTGTTTCTGCTGATTTTGAAAAAAACAAGGGTAGATTGCCATGGCCCCTTGAAAAGGGAAATATAAAAATTCATTTTGGTACTTATTCTATTGAAGGAACATCTTTGCGGGGAAGTAATCCAGGGCTAACTATTGAAACCGACCAGGGCGCTTCGGTAAAAGCAGTTTTTGACGGCGAGGTAATTACGGTTTTTGATGTTGATGGATCAACTGCAATAGTAATTAAGCATGGTAAATATTTTACTTCTTATGGAAATCTTGCCACAGTAAATGTAAGTAAAGGTCAAAAAGTAAATGCGGGTCAATTGATTGGGCGAGCCGCCACGAATGATGATGGAAATGGAGAAATTGAATTTATACTCATGATTGAATCAAAGAATATTAATCCCGAGCCCTGGATTAAGCGAAAATAAAGGAGGCGGTTTTTTTATATAAAAGATGTGAGTATTAATTACTTCCGAATACACTATCTGTTGAAAATTTGCGTGTAATCATGCCTGCATGACCAATTACCTGAAAACCTGATTTTTAGAATTTTCCCGTTAAACCAACCCAGGTTCCAGGTGTGTATTCCAAGAGATTCGCGTATAAAAAATTAAGTCTTTTTAGAGAACTTGATACTTATAATCTCTTGCCAGCGTTGTAAGTTATTCCGGATCTTGTTTTTTAATCCTAATACCCTTAATTATGCTAAAACTGTTTTTTGCATGGTTCTTATTTTTATTTTCAA
>JBJXDV010000182.1:0-5548 GCA_046153465.1 Chitinophagaceae bacterium | reverse complement strand
TGCGGTTTTCTTTAGCCAACTGTTGACGTAATTCTTCTACTTCGGCCTGTGTTTGAAGAATTTGTTCCTTCGTGCGATCCTGATGATTCTGTAATTGAATCAAATCTGTTTTACGATTTCCCAGCTCATCTTCTTTAATTTGCCTTTCTTCCTCCAATTGCTTTAATTGACTATTACGATTTTCTTTTTCATCTTCAACCTGCTGAATACTTCTTTGAAGATTTTGAATGGATGTGTCCGCCACCGCAACTTTTTTCTCGGCCTCAAACTGATTGCGTTGTATCGTTAGGTTTTGGCTTCTCAACCCATCTACTAATGCTCTTTTTTCATCAAATACCTTTCGCTTTTCCTCTACTTGAATTCTTATTTCTTCCAGTTGTTGTTCCAAAGAACTCAACCTGGCTTTTTCCTCTTCAACCTGCTGTTGGGTAAACAATATACTTTCTTCCAATCCACTAAGCTGTCCTTCACTCTTCACTAAAAAATCCTGGAGATTTTCAGCTTTTTCTCTTAAAAAATTAAGGCGCTGGCTGGCTAAGTTTTTTTCGTTTTCTTTGGTACGAAGCGTTTGCAACAACTCATTAAAGGCATGCTGCATACTTTGAAGCGCTCGTTCCTTTTCGATAAATCCAACTTTATCCTGCTCAATAGCTGCTTCTTCAGTGGCTATCTCCGCTTCAAGTTTTATCTTTTTGTCGGTTTCCGTTTCGGTTTGTTGATTCAGTTCGCGATAAGTTAGATTAAATCCTTCTAATGCGGCTTTGGCTAATTCAATACTACATTCCCGGTATTCTTTTTTTATCTCGAAATATTTCTCTGCTTTTTTTGCCTGGTTTTCTAAACTTTTTAATTGGTTATTAATTTCGAATAATAAGTCTTCAATACGCGCAAGATCCTGCTCTGTAGCGTCGAGTTTGTTTTTTGCTTCCTTCTTACGCGTTTTATAAATAGAAATGCCCGCGGCTTGCTCAAGCATACGGCGGCGACTATTGTCTTTGTCTTTAATAATTTCATCCACCATTCCTAATTCAATGATGGCATAACTATCAGTACTGATACCAGTATCTAAAAAAAGATTTTGAATATCCTTGAGCCGGCATTGTACATCGTTTAATCGATATTCACTCTCGCCACTTTTATAGAACTTACGGGTAACCGTTACAGTGCTAAATTCAGTTGGCAAAAGATTACGAGTGTTTTCAAAAGTGAGGCTAACTTCGGCTAAACCTGATGCAGAGCGGGTTTTGGACCCGTTAAAAACAAGGCTTTCCAAATTTTCACTACGTAAATGACTTATTTTTTGCTCGCCAATTACCCAGCGAATACTGTCTACTATATTACTTTTACCACATCCATTAGGGCCAATAACTCCGGTAACACCTTCGTCAAAATTCAAAACGGTTTTATCGGCAAAACTCTTAAAGCCTTTGATTTCTAAACTCTTTAATCGCACAATTAAAATTTTTAGGAAGTCGCAAATATAAATGAATGACCATGTAAAATACCAAGCACTTTGCTTAATACTTTCATTATTATTCACTTCTTATACACAAATAACCTGCCGCGCTGTTTTTGTGCAGTTACTGTGGAAAAAAACCGGTTGCCATTTATTTTAAGAATTGAGAAACAAATCTAATTTCCTTCATAAAACACACCTGAGGTTGGCGTTTCGTGTAACTCTATGCGAACCATTTTTGGCACAGAAGGTTTTAATTGATTCCAGATCCATACTGCGATCAGTTCGCAGGTTGGGTTTTCCAACCCATGTACATCGTTCATGCATTTATGATCGAGGATAGCTACCACTGGCTTTACGATAGCTTTTAAGTCTGCAAAATCCATTACCCATCCCAATACTGGGTGTGGCTGATCTTCGATCCAAACCCGCAACCGATATGTATGTCCATGCATACCCTTGCATTTATGTCCATCAGGAACATTTGGTAAAAAGTGCGCGGAATCAAACGTAAATTCTTTATAAATAAGCATACTTGAAGTAAATCGCAAATGTACAAGGTCTGGGTCAATTGGGCTCAAAAGCACAGAAATGATTCAATAGTTAACTATAAAATTGTTTAAATATTTTTTTAAACGTGCGGCAACTTATAACTGTTCAATCCTTTAACCAATAGGTTAATAGAGAATAGACAACATTTAGAAATAGTGGCACAAAAGAGGGCTTTATACATTTAATAGCGCCAATTTTTAGTAAAAATGGGATTTTTGGTATTCCTGTCATATCTTCGTTGAGTCAATTTGAGTATAACAGCATTTTGTAAGTGAACGATGTTATCTGCTAAGCAGTTCTGCTAATGGTTAATCTTCTTTACGTTGCTTTTCTCTCAAGTATTTATTAATTATTATTTTTTTGAAAAATGAACATTTATGTTTCAAATTTAAGCTTCAACGTACAAGATGAAGACTTAAGAAGTTATTTTGCAGAATACGGAGAAGTATCTTCTGCTAAAGTTATTACAGACAAATTTACCCAGCGCAGCAAAGGCTTTGGCTTTGTTGAAATGGCTGATGATGCAGCAGGACAAAAAGCTATTGCAGAATTAGACGGAGCTATGGTAGATGGTCGTGGTATTAAAGTTATGATCGCTCGTCCGAAAGAGGACAGACCCAGCAATGGTGGTGGCGGTGGTGGTAACAGAGGCGGAGGCGGCGGTGGTCGTTCTTTCAGCAACAATAACCGTTGGTAATTTAACGCAGGTTAACTTATACATTAAAGAGCTCAACACGAGCTCTTTTTTTATGTCAGCTATTTTTCTTTTTTTTGCGATCGAAGCATTTGCCCATAATCCATTTTTTTAGATAGGGACGTTACCGCAATGGCAATTCGTTTAATCCGGGTTTCTTCTGTTTTAGCAGTTTCAATCCATTTGCTGTAATAATTTTGAACCGAACGTGAAAAAGTATTGAAATAGGCTAAAGCCCGTGGTTCATCGGCCAAACATTCCATAAATTCAGGATTCAGCACATACTCTTTTTTATCTACTTCCAATTTCAATTGCACCATTGCCCCTTGTTTTCTTCCGATTCCTTTCCTCATCGCGGCGTTTAGTGGCATCATAAAAATGCCTCCTCCCATTGGCAACAAGGCTACACCCCGGATAACATAATTATCCAATTTGCCTTTTACCCGAAATGATTTTTTATTATTAGGATTAAGTTGCTCAGCCAGGTCGACAGGAATTTCCAGATAGGTCCAACCTGTCTTGTCTTTATTCGCTTCAAATTTATGAATGATGGCGGTAAACTGTACCATTTGTTTCAGCCAATTTTAGTACTTACTATAATCATTTTCGTAAAACAAAATAAACGAATATTTTCTTCATATCTATTGAACCCTGTTGTTAGATCATGAAACAGCCGCCTCGTTTTCGAAGCGGCTGCTATTTTATAAAATGATTCTGTTAACGCCTAACCTGTAGTGTTTTAACCTCGGCCTCCTCATTATTGTTTATAAGCTTCAGTGTGTAATAGCCATTTGCGAGCTTGCTAATATCAATGGTCTCTATCTGACTAGCCTGTGTAAGCGATTTACTAGTAACTACCTGACCTAATGAGTTAATCACTTCTATCCTTAATTTTTTACCCTGCCAATTATCGGGCAAACTAATATTTACAGCACTTATCGCTGGATTTGGAAATATAGTAATCAACCCGCCCTTACCAAACTGAATCATTCTTACTTCACTATATTCGATTTTTCCATCAATATATTCAATTCTGATTCGGTAATAATTGACACCGGTTGATGGCTGTAAGTCCAGTTGCTGATAATTTGTTCGGGTATCTGCGGCAACATTACCGATAGCTCTATAGTTTCTACCATCGATTGATCTTTCCACGATATAATTCTTATCTTCCGCAATATCACCACTAACTTTCCAATCTAATTCAGCGGTGCTATTACGCTTATACGCCATAAAGGTCACCCTTACCGGCAGTCGTTGAATATATAATAATCCAGCATCAATGGTAATATTGATCGAGGCCTGGGGAACAGAAAATATAGAAGTGGTTCCAGGTCCATTTGCATCATTGATATCACTATCAATTGCATCATTACCTCCCTGATCAGGTGATACAAAGAGAGAACTGTTGGGCGAATTTGAGAATCCCAAATAATAATTACCCGGTGCTATATTCGAAAATAGATATTGCCCGTTTTTATCTGTTACCATTGTACTAACACGAACACCTGAAGATGTAAACAGCGTAACAAGTATTCCTGCAACTGGCTGGTCGCCCGGATCCTGAACATTATCCGAATTATTATCAGCCCATACAAAATTACCAATGGTAGCTGTTGGCTTGTATAACCCTGCATCTATACTCAAATCACCTTCTCCAATACTTAGATTAATGGTCGCTGTTAGCCCCGATATATTTGCATCACTGTTTGTATTATTTCCATTATCTCCCGGCGTATTTTGTTGGGTAAAGTTTAATCCGCCCGGTACGGTGGAATATTGAACCTGGTAATTGCCCGGGGTTAGATTGGTAAATAGATATTGACCAATCTGATCTGTAATGATACTTGCTACTGAAATGTTTTCTCCCGCATCTAAAAAGTCGCCATCGTTGTTGGAATCAAAGTAAAGTAATACGGTTACCCCAGTAATGCCTGGCTCGCCTGCGTCCTGAACACCATCACCATCACTATCCAACCATACAAAATTTCCCAAGGTTGCTCTACTGCTAATTAAGCCAAAATCGATATCTGTTCTATTTTGCCCGGCATTCAGGTTTATGATTTGTGTTTTTCCCGTTCCATCGGGTGCACTGAGTTCATTGGTAATAACAACTGCCTGTGCGGTAGGTACTAAACCTGAAGGATAGTTGCTGAAGCCTAATTGATAGTAATCAGATATTGTCGTTTTCGACGCAAGATTATCAAACAAATAATAACCATTTACATCGGTTGTAGTTACTGCGAGTATAGCACCACTTGCATCAAATAATGTAACAGTTACTCCTGCAATACCTGGTTCTGTTGCATCTCTATCACCATCGTTATTAATATCGAACCATACGCGATCGCTTATGCTACCGGTAGTGCCGGATGATTTTGCTATTCCTAAATCCACACTTAGATTGTCTTCCCCTTGTGTCAAATAAATGGTGCCCGTTGTGGAATTACTGGAATTGATAGCGCTTCCTGCATTATTTCCATCGCTATCAATACCATCATTTGAACCAACATTGGAAGGTGAAATATTGTAACCTATCGGGCCGTTGCTAAACACTAACCGGTAAATACCTGCATCTAAGCCAGTAAATAAATATTCACCCAGGGAATTGGAGATTTGAGATGCAAAACTTGCTTCTCCTGCGTCTGCAAAATCTCCATCATTATTGATATCTTTTTGGAGAGTGATGGTAATACCGGCAACACCCGTTTCACCATTATCCTGAATTCCATCGCCATCCAAATCATAAAAAATTTTATTTCCAATTGTTCCCTTTCCGGCGGCTACACCTGCCATTAACCCAGCATCAACATCCTGTTCACTTTCCGCAGCACTTAAATTAATAG
>JBJXDV010000181.1:0-13442 GCA_046153465.1 Chitinophagaceae bacterium | reverse complement strand
CGGGCTCGGTACCGTTTTGAATACCATCATTCGCAGTTCCTCCACCAATACCATTGTCGAACCATACCTTATCTCCCAGCCTAGCATTGCCAGCCGGTGAACTTTGATACAAACCTGCATCAATAGTTGTATTTCTTATCCCGGCTGGTAAATTGAGTGGAGAAGTTTTAAATGTTATTGTACTCATATCATTGTCCAGCAAATTATTTGCACCTGCATCCTGAGGGCTTACTGTATATCCTGCGGGCGGAGTAATACCTACTACATAATTTGTACCTCCCGTCAAATTCGTAAAAATATATCCACCAAATACATCACTCGTGGTCGATGCGAGTACTGTAATTCCATCTGCAGCGTAAAGTGTTACAATAACACCAGATAATCCTGGCTCGCCTGCATCCTGAATTCCATCCTGATCTAGATCGTTCCAAATAAAATCGCCGAGATTAGCAGTGTTATTAGCGGTTGTTACGAGTCCTCCATCTACATTAATTAATGTTTCACCTGAACCGAGATTAAGTATTGGTGTTTTTCCAAACCCGGCTAAAGCAGTTTGTATATCACTATCCGTATTGCTTTCGGAAATATCGCCCAGCGTTCCACCTCCTGCATTATATGTTGTAAAAGTGAAACCTGCAGGCAATGTAATTCCCACCTGGTAATTTCCTATAGGTAAATTGGTGAAATTATAATATCCATCAGTATTTGTAATGGTGGAAGCGTACGGAATTTCTTCACCAGCATCATTCAAATCTCCATCATTGTTACCATCTCTATAAAGACTTACAACGATGCCTGAAAGCCCCGGCTCATTATTATCTGATCCATTACTATTTGCATCCCACCAGATCCGGTCACTTATTGTTTGTATAACAGCCTGACTAAATATTAAACCTGCATCAATATCATTTTCAATTTCACCAGTAGTTAAAGTAATATTGTAAGATCTGCCCGTTACTGCATTTACGTCACTACCATTGGCATCTGTACCTCCATCCTGGATAGTATTTGTTTGAGCGGTAAACACATAGTTCACAGGCACTGTAACTACAACTCTATATGGGTTAACAGTTGTAGGCAAATTTTCAAACAAATAATTACCGTAGGCATCCGTTACGGTGGTAGCAGTTAGTTCTCCAACATCATCAAAATCTCCATCGTTATTATTATCACGGAAAAGAGTAACTGAAATGTTAGCTAAACCTGGTTCGGTATAAACACCACTACCAGGGCTTGTTTCATCCTGAATTCCATCGGCATCATTATCTAACCATACCCTGTTACCGATAGCGCCTTTTTGAGTAAATCCAAAGTCGAAATTGTAATCATTGTTGGATGTGTTGACGACAGCAAAGGTTCTGATGCCAATTCCGGTAAGATTTGCCTGTGCACCATCGTTATCAATATTATCAACAGCGGCACCTCCTATATCAGTAGCGCCTATACGATAACCGGTTAACGTGACCTGTGCAGGATCTATTTCAATTCTATAGTTTTGTGAATTTAAAATTCCTGTATTACCGGCGGGAAGACCAATAAATCCTAATGTAGCGGCGCGACTATCATTTACATTTCCACCGAGAGCGGTATTATCAAAATAATAATTTCCATTGGCATCAGTATTTATTGTCCATGTTTGATCATCTCCATTTCCGAAAATTCCATCAGCACCAGGACTGCGCAGAATTACAGTTACGTTATTCAATCCTGTTTCATTGGCATCCTGAATACCATTTGCATTCGCATCATTCCAGATACGGTTACCAATTTCAATAGGCATTGCATCTGATAATATTTCAACATCACCCAATCCATTACTTTTTCCCATGGTAGAAGGATCGCCTGGGTTTGTTGGGCCAGGATTTCCAAAACCAGGAATCAATTCCTGTTGATCAGTCATATTACCTGCATTAGTTCCGGTAACTGAACCGGCATTCGCAGCACGCAGCAGTCCGCTTGTAAACGATCTTCCATCAGGATCCATTGCCGGGTGTATAATCTCATCATAACCTGCCATTAATGCGAGGCTTCCGTTTGTTTTATCATAGTGTGCATTTATGGTACTTACCGAACCATCTGCAATATTTGCTACGGGTACACCAGTGGCAGAAAATGAATGATTGTAGTAATAATATTTCCCACCGGGGCCCATGCCTTGTCCTGCCCCTGTATTATAACCCCATTGGTTACCCGTACCCAATGCCCAAGTACCAGCAGTAAGAAGTTGTACATTGGGATCAATACCAGTAGTTGTTGTAGTAACGCCATTGGTAGTTACGGATGCATTGTTTTCGATTGAAAAAGTAACTCCACTTTTACCGGCTCTTAATATTTCACCCGAGTTCAGGCCTCTGAAGTACCTGCCTGCACCTGCTGCAACATTTCCATTTACGCCTTCAAGAAAATTATTGAATCCTACCTGATCACCAAACCTGTCTTTTATACCCAAAATCATAGATCCATCCACATCAAATTCAATATCTGCAAGCATGGGTTGAGGATAGTAAATACCAGTACTGTTGCTTGAGTTAGGATTAATAGCACCCTGATTAGCGACATTAAAATCACCTCTTACGATATCAGCATCACCATTATTTTGCCATGCTCTCCAAAAATTACATTTGAACTCGTACCGGTAATCATTATTTGAGAACCCTCTTCTATAATTAAAAGGAAACTGCATAACTTCTGTTATAGTTCCTGTTACCGGATCTAACTGATACACATATCCTCTTAAGTTTACCTGATCGGCTGCTAAGTCTGCTGCAGACGCTACGGGGGCTGTTGAACGTTGAATCGAACTAACACCTCCCACATAAATTTTACCCTGAAAATATTTTACTCCCATAATATGCCATTCTGTACCTGCCAGACCTGGTCCTGGAACAGTCCAATTACCTGTAACATCAGAAGCTGTAAAGGAAGTTTTTACAGGCATCCCAATATTAATTCGATGAATTTTATTTTCGAACAGATTGGTTATATATAAATCTTTACCATTCTCTGCTAAATCAATAGTACCAATACCTCTTTTTCCTATCTGACCGAAAACTCCGATATCTGTGTTAGGAGTAAGTGGATTATTTGGTAAGGCCACAGAACGTGGATCTGTTCCTACATTAATGCCAACATTGGCCAACTCTAATAATATAGAAGGTTGTGCAGCATCGCCTGTAGTACTTACTATCGTTTTGTAAATAGCGTCAATTCCTCCAGGGCCAAATCCCACATGTCTTTTTAAATAGGCGGCCATTAATACTGTCCTGGTTTCCCGTTGATAGGTAATTCCGAATACAGAACCTAACCATTGATTCTGATAATTGGCACCAGTTTTCCAGGTATTATTAAAGGTATAGGGTAGAACAAATAAGTTTTGACGTAAGCCCGCTTCTGCCGCACCATTAGCCACTGCATTACCATTCGTACTGCCATTCGTTGCTATATAAGGGTTAGCATTGTTAGTAAACATTGTATTGTACCCGACTGCATAATTTGCTGTTGATGTTGTAGCAATAATAAATTGAACATTAGATCCGCCCGCTGTTATTCTTTTTCCTGAAAATTGGTTATCAGGAGTTGAAAACTCTAAACGAACAGGAAATGAAGTAACGCCGGGAAGAGAATAGGCGCCATTAGCATTTGTGGTTGTTGAGCCGAGTAAGATACCATTAGCATTAAATGCTTTTACGATTGTTCCAAAAATACCTGGCTCAAAAGGTGTTGCCGGCGCAACTGTTCTGGTACCACTGTTGTTTATATCAAGAAATACAGTTCCTGAAATCTGGGAGTTAGCGTTGATTATACTAGTAACCATCAAAAAGCAAAGGATTGCTTTTTCAAATCTTTTCATAGATATTATTTTGGATAAATAAGCGTATTAGGATTTTATGCCATAAGCATAAACACTTATCGCAAATTGCGCAAAAATATTGCCCAAAACAGTCTTTAAAAAGAAAGATTGACTTAGAATAGTAATAGCCTGTGCTTAAAATCGATTTTGAACTATAATTTGGGGTATAGATAATACAACATGATAGAGACCTGCTAAACCTTACTACCGTCTACTTTAACATCCACTTTTTACTTTCTAGCTCATAATAAAAGTGGTATACCGTTTCTTTTTTTTCCCTTTGCGGTATTAAGTTATAGTTAAAAGAAATACCATGAATTTCTAAATTTCCCAGAGCATCGGTACGAATACGACGAACCTTATCATCACCGTTGGCGCCAAGGCCCGATAAAGAAATTACCATTTGAGCTGATCCAGAAAACTCTCCCTTCTTGTTCAGAACAACTGAAAACACTTCACTGGTTCTACCAGTTCCAAAAAAAAGTTCACGTTTTCCGGTAACGTAGCTTATTCCCATTCCCATGGCATCAATACCACTTAACTTATCAATTATTTTTTTCGATGGGATATCGATTGCATAAATTGCTCCACGCTCATGTTTCCGGTCGCTGCCGGCAAGTGTGGATACAAACAACGTATTTGTTTCACACAATAAAGCCATTCCAATAATACCAAATGCGTTTTGAATAGAATTTGTATCTACCAATGGCAACTTCATAAACACGTCCATGGTTCCCGTTTTACTATCTACCCTGTAAATTGTATTCTGATTAGCCACAGGGTTATCGAGTAAACTGATGAACGGTGCTGGTGCAGTATATAAATCACCCGTGTTATCAATAAGTATGGGAGCCAACCATCCACCAAGTCTCCAACTGGGATGTTGAAACGATTTTACTATTCTTGCGTTCGGGTTTCCAACCTCATCACTTTGGTGTAATACCAAACCCATGATTCTTTCTTCAGAAGTAGAAAAAAAGGAATTGGCAGGAACAAAGCCCATTGATTGTATGAAAAAGGGATTTTGTTTACAGTTATTAGACGAAAAATCCACCATTTCTTCCTTGCAGGAATTGAGAAGAAACACAGAAGCGACAAATATTAAATATTTTTTTTGCATGCTGTTATTGCTTAACTCCTGGTTTAATCAAGGGAATAAACATGGGTCCACAAAAACAAGGGAACGACTTTGTATTCCAAATTCCTTTTTCCAACACATTTTCTGCCCAGCAATATTCATATCCGTTCCGATCATCGTTTCTTAATTGCGCTACATACCAAATTACCAGCGAAGAATTCTGAATATTTTCCGGGGCCGGTTCAATAAATTTTTCAGGGCCCTGGCGGTAATCAACATTGCAACAGGGGCCAATGGTTACTAAATCGTTTTCACCTTCATCGCGATCGATTGCATGTTTCGTTACATATACATAATTAAAATCACCCCGCCCCTGATCATTAAATTGTCCTCTTCCTGGTTCCAAAAAATATCCTGTATATGTATTTTCAATTTTATATTGATACCCTTCTTTTGTATAAGACGTCAGCATCGATTGATTTTTCCAACGTTCTTTTTCCCAGGGTTGCCAATCATTTTGATTCCATTCGTAAAAATTATTTTGATCACCTGCAAAGGCTATGCGAAATACAGGCCGGTAAGTTCCTGTATTTCCGCAGCCTCTGCCGATACTTGCACACGACACCCGAAATTTTCCATCGTTATAAAACTCATACCTCTGTACGTAATTATAATTGCAAGGTGTGGGCCATCCTTCACTCCGAAAGGTTTGTTCGAGCACGAACCCAATACTATTTTTACGATCATCTCTTAACTCAATAATTTTGGGTATTTCCCATGCAATCACAGCCGCCTGACTGAAATATGGACAACCAACAGCATCGCTATATCCAAAACCATCTGTACCGCTGTAGCTAACATGCCAATCGACCAATTTTGCACTGCGTAACACGTCATTATTGTTGAAAGACACATTTGAAATTCTCAAACCATCGCTACTGGTAAGCATATAGTTCATATTCCATCCGTACTTGTTTAATGCCTGCTCTACTTCACAATAGCAAGATGTGATTTTATCGTCCTGCAAACGTTTTTCCGTTATCATTGGCTCGGCTGGGCCGCTAGTACCAACATTCGTCCAACGAATACCAACAAGGCGATGATCGGTTAAATCAACGATCGCCCAAAGCGCTTTATCACCTCTTACAAAAGTTGGCGCTACACATAAATGGCGGCTTCGTTCACAACGTGTTCGATTAAGTGAAGTTTTAGTACTCGCCATTAACGCATCTTTTTCCTGAGGCTTCATTCCAAGCGACAGTTGGAGTTCCGGCGACTCAATTGCAATTTTAATGGCTAGTTTTTTCAGATACAATGGGATATCGGGTTGAGAATTGCTCAAATTGTACCTCCCTAATACTTTCTGATGTTGCAAGTCTACCAATGCAATTGAGCTGATGTTAAGTGCATAGTTATACATTTCAACTCTATAAACTGATGCTAAATTATAGGTTAGTTTTACGGTGGTCATATCGCTTTGCCTGGCTGGGTAGACGCCAAATACTTCACTTCGATAGGGCTGCTTTGAAAACGGATCAATGAGAAATTGCGTAAAGGCTGAATCGTTTAAGGCGATAATCTGCGCAAGCAACTGTTGATCATTTAAACTGTCTTTACATAAAAGCACAGGTCGGGGATTCTTTAATGCGGATTTAATATCATTAACTCTTTCTTCTAAAAAAGGAAAAGTGTTGAGACTGTCTGCAGCAACAAGAATGGAGTTAAGTGCATCCGCATCATAACTGGCATGGATACTTTCAACATGTTGATTATTTTGGCAAGCTATCTCACAACAGGAAATGACTATAAGACTTATTCTTAAAATTTTACTTCTTCGTTTCATCATCAGAAAAAGGATTAGCATATAAAGGATTAATTAAAACAGAAGAATCCGTAAGACTCATTAAAAAATCAATCAGATCTTTTCGTTCCTGCGAATTTAATTTGAATTCTTTAATGAATGGATGTTTATCGGGATTGTTTCTTCCATCTCCTTTATATCTTCCGGATAGGATAATTCTTCCCCCCTGCTCATAAAAACGAATTACTTCATCCAGGGTAGCCGCGCTCCCATCATGAAAATAAGGGGAAGTAAAAGCTAGGTTGCGAAGTGTTGGTACTTTGTACTTTCCAATATCTGCCGGGTTTTTTGTTACATCAGCCAATCCACGATCAAAAGCCGGGTAATAACCTTTATTGTCTAAATTGTAAAGCCCTGTATTAAAATAAAACTCTGACTGTCCTCCCTGTAAATTTTTTATGGAAGGGTTACTAAAGTTAATTCCTCCATGACATGCACTGCAATGCAGGTTCGCAGAAAAAAAAAGGTTCATTCCATTCACTTGTGATTTGCTCAATGCAAGGGTGTCTCTTCTAAAAAAATAATTATCATAGTGGGAAGAAAATGAGAGGATGGTTTTAACAAATGAAGTAATGCAAGATTGAATATTTTTCAGGTTGACAGGGTTCCTATCTTCGGTAAAAATTTTTTCGAATTGTTTCCGGTAATAACTGTCTGATTTTATTCGCAGCAAAACTACTTCCTCATTTCCGCTGATTCCCATTTCCACGGGATGCTCATTAAACATGGGGCGATTGATCTGTTCCTCGGGAAAATGAATGGATGAATCGGCCGCTGTAAGATATTTTTCGAAGACAATATTGAAAAGCGGTTTAGCATTTCGTTGATGCAGGTCTCCCAATGCGCCAATCGAGCGATTATAACCATCTGTAAACGAAAACTCCTGTGCATGACAACTGGCACAGGATTTTGTACTGTTTACAGAAAGCCTTCGGTCGTAAAATAAGTAACGTCCCAACGCAGCTTTTTCATTTGAAAAAATATTTTGTGGGTTTAAATAAAAACTGTCTTGTACAAACGCAGGAAGAAGGTTTGAAAACTCATTAGTGGGGCTGTTTGTGCTGCAAGAAAACAAAGAAATAAAACAGAAAATGCAAGGAAATATTTTTGGAATGCAACTCACCTTGTAAAAATAAAGAACCCACCTGATATAGGCGGGTTATAATTTGGTTATTACTTTATATAAGAAAGCTCCATTATAAAAAGTAGTCTTAACTCTTTATCTATTTTTCGAACAATGTAAAAACAAACCCAGGTCAAAAGAATAGTGCAGATACGGTATACTCAAATACTAAATTTTCAAGGCTATTCTTACATTCAGGCCCTTTGCTTTGTGGCAGTTTTTTTCTTCGTCTTTTTCAACGCAAGTTCGATAGCTGCACTCAGGTTTTCAAAAGTAGGTTTGCCTGTAAACATCTCTTCATTAATAAAAAATGCGGGCACCTCTTTCACTCCCCTGTCCAGGCCTTCACGAATATCTGCCTGAACATGCCAGCCGTAAATAGCGTTTACAAGATCGTCAAGAAATTTCTTGTTATTTACTCCGGCTTCTTTCGAATGCAATTTTAAACTGGTTGTACCCAGGTTGCGACGATTAGCAAAAATGATATTGTGCATTTCCCAAAACTTACCTTCCTGAGCTGCTCCAACTGCCGCTTCGGCAGCTTTGAGACTACGTTGGTGAATGCGTGTTTGAGGAAAATGGCGATAGTTTAATCTTATTTTTCCTTCGTATTCTTCCAATAGTTTTTTAACAACTTCATTTACTTTTGCACAAGCTTCGCTTTCGTAGTCGCCAAATTCCATAAGAGTAACGGGCGCAGATTTATCTCCAACAAATATATCCTTGGGTTCAATAATCTCTACTTCTTCTTTTTTGAATGCCATAATAAACTCCTTTTTTTTGTACTTCTCCAGTCTTTAAGTTCTGGCGTAACCATTACAACAAATAATTTGCCATTAAGTTGAAATGGGTCTTTTCGTCAGGTTATTACTTTCTGAATCGCTTGAAGATAGTATTTTTTTATTCTTTGCCAAATCAGCTATAAACATTTTACCAACATCCTATGGATTTATTTATAAATAATTGATTCACATTGAATTAACTATTCAACGTATGTAACAGTGCCAATCTTCGCTTGTTGCTTGAAGCAAAAAAAGGGGGGTCGAATTTCTATTCAGGAAGTGTGACCAACCTTCTTGTTATTGTTTAGCCTTTTTAGCAGTACCTGGAAATTAACTTATCAGGTATTCCTTATCCATAGTTAAAATAGTTTGGTTAACCATTAACAATAAATTATTATCAGAATCGGCTCTTGGTATCCATATCCTGTATACCGCTAGCCCTGCGAGGCTTCCAGCCTCGCAGTTTTATTATATTGCTTTAAGCAATAGTCTTCATTGCAAGATGTGCGTATAATAAAATGTACCGCTAAAACCTCAACCGGGCATACCCATTTGCTTCCGGTAAAAAACTATATTTCACTGTTTAAACAACTTTGAAATAGTAAATAAGCCCTATAATTTCATTTATTGAAATTGAGAGTTATGCGCTATGAATATGCTGATGTATATAAAATAAGAGATCAGGGCGCAACTCATTTTCTTACTTTCTCAATTATTGGCTCTATAGATATTTTCAGCAGGAAAAAATACCGGGATATTATACTAGAGAGTCTTCGTTTTTGTCAGAAAAATAAGAATCTGAAGATTGGTGCATATGTTATAATGACTAATCATATACATTTAATATTGACAGCTCCGAACAATAACCTAAGCGACATTATCAGGGATTTTAAAACATATACAAGCAAGGCAATTACAAAAACAATTGAATCCGAATCCGAAAGCCGTCGTGAATGGTTACTTTATATGTTCCGCTTCTACGCTAATCGTACCGCCGCCAATGATTATTACAAAGTTTGGACAGGCAATAATCACCCGGAAGAAATCTGTAGTGACGATTTTCTTATTACCAAATTGAATTATATCCACCAAAATCCGGTTCGTGCAGGTATTGTTATAGAAGCAGCACATTATACTTACAGCAGCGCCAGTAATTACAAACAAAAAAAAGGTTTACTAGACATCGATTTCTTATTTTAAGAACTTGAAGCTTGCTTCTTTATAGTTTTATTATCCTTTTTACTTACTTTAATCTTTTCATCGCCAAAGGCGATAGAATAAAACTGCGAAACAAAATGTTTCGCAGAGCGGTGGTTGTCTATTACTCATTGTTCAGCAAAGTAGATATACTATTTCTTAGCTCCATTCATCTTCTCCAATTCCTGTACCTCATTTCTAAACACCACTGTATTATCAAATACATCTACCAGTACTGGCTTGGTTTTATCAATATCGCCAGCGAGTATGCGCTTACTCAATTGATTTACGATTTCTTTTTGGATAAGGCGCTTTAAGGGTCGCGCACCAAATTGCGGGTCAAAACCCTGATCGGCTAAAAAGGCAAGTGTATAGTCACTAAACTCCAACTGAATATTGCTTTGCGCTACCAATTGCTTCAAATTTCTCACTTGAATTTTTACAATGCTTCTGATATCCTTTTTAAGTAGAGGCTGAAACATTATGATCTCATCGACTCTATTTAAAAACTCTGGCCTAATCGTTTGCCGTAGCAAATTCATCACTTCTACCTTCGCTTTAGCATTAGTTGCTTCTAAGTTCTTCTCACTTACATTTTCAAACGCGTCCATTATTAAATGACTACCTATATTGCTGGTCATTATAACGATAGTATTCTTAAAATTAACAACCCGCCCTTTATTATCGGTTAGCCGTCCATCATCCAATACCTGGAGTAGTACATTCCAAACGTCGGGATGCGCCTTTTCGATTTCATCTAGTAGCACCACACTATAGGGTTTTCTACGAACAGCCTCTGTTAATTGGCCCCCTTCATCGTAACCCACATAGCCTGGAGGCGCACCCACCAACCGACTTACCGAATGCTTTTCCTGGTACTCACTCATATCAATACGCGTCATCATGCCTTCATCGTCAAATAAATATTCAGCTAAAGCTTTTCCCAATTCTGTTTTTCCAACTCCCGTTGTACCCAGGAAGATAAAAGACCCAATCGGCTTCTTAGGATCTTGTAAACCCGCCCGGCTTCTTCGAATAGCATCGGACACAGCAATAATCGCTTCTTCCTGCCCTACTACCCTTTCATGTAAATGCAGTTCTAGCTGAAGTAATTTTTGTTTATCACTCTGCAGCATTTTTGTTACCGGAATGCCTGTTGATTTAGCAACTATTTCAGCAATGTCTTCTGCATCTACTTCTTCTTTCATTAATCTCGAGTTTTCGCTGATCGCCGCCAATTGTTTCGCATAACCATCAATGGTTGTTTCCTGCTCTTTTATTTTACCATAGCGTATCTCTGCTACTTTCCCATAATCCCCTTCACGCTCCGCCTTTTCTGCTTCCTGTTTTAATTGCTCAATAACCACTTTGCCGTTTTGAACTTTCTCTACTATTTCTTTCTCCGCCTTCCATTTCCCTTTAAATGTATCTCGTGATACTGAAAGATTAGCAATTTCAGTATTCAGCTCTTTTAATTTCACTTCATCATTTTCCCGTTTGATGGCTTCGCGTTCAATTTCTAATTGACGTATTTGCCGTTCAAGGGTATCCAATTCTTCCGGCATCGAATTCATTTCCAGTCTTAGCTTGGCCGCACTTTCATCAATCAGGTCAATTGCCTTATCTGGTAAAAAACGATCCGTAATATAGCGAGTACTTAATTCTACTGCGGCAATAATAGCTTCGTCTTTAATGCGAACATGATGATGTGTTTCGTAACGATCTTTTAATCCCCTCAAAATAGAAATGGCATCTTCAATAGATGGTTCATCAATCATTACTTTCTGAAACCGTCTTTCCAGTGCCTTATCTTTTTCAAAAAATTTCTGGTATTCATTAAGCGTGGTGGCACCTACCGCTCTCAGTTCTCCCCTTGCCAATGCAGGCTTTAAAATATTAGCAGCATCCATTGCACCTTCACCCCCACCTGCACCTACCAATGTATGTATTTCATCAATAAATAAAATGATCTCCCCATCACTTCCTCCAACTTCTTTAACTACAGCTTTTAATCGTTCTTCAAATTCACCTTTATATTTAGCTCCGGCAATGAGCAGGCCCATATCGAGTGCATAAATAATTTTAGACTTTAGATTTTCGGGCACATCGCCATTTACAATACGATGGGCAATTCCTTCGGCGATGGCAGTTTTTCCAACACCCGGCTCACCTACTAAAATGGGATTATTTTTAGTTCGGCGTGAAAGAATATGCAAGGTTCTACGAATTTCTTCGTCTCTTCCAATCACGGGATCCAATTTTCCCTGTCTTGCCATTTCATTTAGATTCTTGGCATATTTATTTAATGCATTAAACTCCTGAGATTGGGTTTGTGATGTAACTGATTCACCCTTTCTTAGTTCTTTGATAGCAGCAACAAGACCTTTTTCCGTAAGGCCCATGTTCTTTAATAATTTTGCCGACGCATCGTTTCCCTGTACAATTGCTATCAGCAAATGTTCTGGGGTTACAAACTCATCATTAAATTGTTTTAGTACTGATCCGGCACGCAATACAACGTTGTTAGCGTCGCGACTAATCTGTTGTGCAGCCTCGCCAGTTGATGTGGGAAGTTTATTAATTAACTCTTTCAATTTGGTATCGACCAGATTTACAGTAACATTATTTTTTTTTAGCAAATAATCTATAGATGAATCCTGTTGATCCAATAAAGCTTTTAAAAGATGCTCTGTTTCGATACTGGGGTTTTGTGAATTAAATGCTAATTGCTGCGCCTGCTGAAAGGCTTCCGAGGCTTTTATTGTAAAATTTGCTAAGTTCATTTTGTATAAGAGTTTGTGGTTTTTGAAAAAGAAAAGAAAAATCAACTACAGAAAACAAAAATTAGTAAGATACGATCCTTTCAAATCGAAATGATTTACTGTGCTTGACTTATTCTTAACTTCAACCATTCTATCAAAAGACTATCCAACTATAAAATTCCAGAAACTATGTCATATAAAAATAAATTTCTCTGCATGAAAGGCATATCATTTGCATTTTTACTGTTAATACTACAGCCAGTCATGGCGCAATATGATTTTAGCGGGGTTGATCAGCTATTAGCACGTAATCAAAAATTACTTGGTAACAATGTGGTTGCATTGGTTTATAAAGATGGAAAAGTTGTATACAAAAAAGAACTTGGAGAATTTAATGCTAAAACACAGGCACCCATAGCAAGTTGTAGTAAATGGTTGACTGCGGCACTTGTAATGACTTTTGTGGAGCAGGGTAAACTTGACCTTGATGATCCGGTAAGTAAGTATATCCCTTCTTTCGGAAAATATATGAAAAGCTATATTACAATTCGGCACTGCCTATCGCATACTACCGGAATGGAAAAAGATGGCACTACCGCCGGAAAATTATTAGAGAGAAGAAAATATGAAAGCCTGGAAGAAGAAGCCAATGCTCTTGCTGCTAAAGAAATTTCCAATAACCCGGGTAAAGAATTTTCTTACGGAAACTACGGGTTAAACATTGCTGCAAGAGTATGCGAAATTGTGGGTAAAAAAGTTTTTGAACGCTTAATGCAAGAGCGAATAACG
>JBJXDV010000180.1:0-53378 GCA_046153465.1 Chitinophagaceae bacterium | reverse complement strand
ACAGAAATTTCTGACCTGATGGATAGAACTTTAGGGCTGGGCTATGCTTGGGGTTCACTTATCCTTTTCTCATGCTTACTACTTACCTTATACCTATGGCATAAAATCGAAAATGGAATAAAAGTTTATCCCATAACAAAAGCAAGGATAGAAGTTTTTTACTGGATTGCTATTTTATTCTCAAACAGCCTTGGTACCGCATTTGGCGATTACCTGAGTGATAATATGGGATTAAGTTATTTAACAGGTGCTGTTGTAACCGGGGTAATTATTCTGATAGTAATACTGCTTCATTATTATACTAAAATAAACCAGATATTACTTTTTTGGATTGCATTTATATTTACCCGCCCTTTTGGAGCAACGTTTGGAGACTTGCTTACAAAACCATTGGCCAAAGGAGGTTTAAATTTTGGAAGGGGTACAGCAACACTGATTGCAGCTGCTTTACTGTCGGTAATTATATTATATTCCAGCAAAAAAGAAAACATTACGAAATTAGAAAACGGCTGATATAAATAGTTGTAACTTTTATTTGGAGAACAGTTCTGTAAGTGAAAGTTTAAACCAACTGATATTTGTTACAACCTGTCAGTCAACTGTAGCATTATCCCCCCCCAAAAAAATTTAATTAGCGATTTATAAAAATATTTATTGTTACCTTATTTTATTTAACGTAGGCAAATGATTAATAAAAAAAATACATCTCCTCACATACTCAATACATCATCCAACTTATTGGGTATATGCTTTATAGTACTAACGTCGTTAAAAGTAATGAAAGTACAGCATGAAACATCGATTGATGAATTTACTGCTGCAGCTATGATTTTATTTATGACAAGTAGTATCTTATCTTTTTTGTCAATTAAAACCAATAGCGATAAAAGCGATAAGTTTGAAAATATTGCTGATATATTTTTTCTTATGGGCTTATGCTGCCTTTTTGGTACAACAATGCTGGTAACGTTTAAAGTCGTTTCTTAACTTTTACAACTGGTCAATCAACTGCAACATAATTTCTTTCCAATAGCTTGGATTGTACCTTACATCAGCATTACCAAACCTTACAATTATTAAATTCTTTTTGGGGTAGATGTACAGCCATTGCCCGTATAAGCCAACAGGGAAAAAGCTATTGTATTGAGCAGGGCCAATCCCCATATTGTATCCATACGTTATTTTTCCGCCAGCTTCATTTGTTCTTTTTGTTGCTTCCTCAATCCATGCTGCAGGTATAATTTGTTTGCCATTCCAGTTGCCCTTATTTAAAAGTAATCTTGCAAATTTTGCAAAGTCTAATGTGTGTGCATTTAAGCAACAAAATGCCTTTTCAATTGCGTTGCTGTCCTTTCTGTCTGTACTCCATAATGCTGGAGCTTCTGTACCTATTTGGCTCCAGATTTTTTCCTGCAAATAGGCTGATAAAGTTTTGCCTGTTACCCTTTCCAATATAATCCCTAACAGGCAGGTGTTTTCACTTTCATAATCAAAATGCAACCCAGGTGGTTCTGTAATTGCAGAAGCTAAAATATTTTTTCTTAAATGTGTGCCGTAGTAAAACTGCAATTGGTCAGAGTTTGGATTAAAGGGATTTTCTGTAAATTTTAAGCCAGATGTGTGCCTCAGTAAGTCTTTTACGGTAATCAAATTGTAACCGGGCTTATCTTTCCATTCTGAAATAAAGTTAGTTATTGGCTGGTCAATACTTTTTATTAAGCCATCTTGTATAGCGATACCGGTGAGCATGGTAATATATGCTTTGGCAATAGAAAAACTGCTTACATTTTTTTGGCTGTTATAATTGTTAGCATAATATTCGTACAAAATGCTATCGTTTCGTATAATGGCGAATGAAATTGTTTTGTGCAGTTTTACAAATTCATTAAGTGAAACACCTGTTGAATTCATTGCCCGATTTTCCACTTTTATATTTTTGATTTCAGATAATGTATCTGCTACCTTTATAAAATTAAACACAGCCGAATTATCAGCAGCAGCTAAAGTTCTGTATGGAAAACGTTTTGCATCTTTTTCATCGGGAAGATTAAGTACGATGGGTTTAATTAATTTACAAGAGCTAAATAAAACAAAAAGTAAAATTGCAGATGAGTTAGTTTTGAAATTCATTTCTTTATTTGAAAAATATTGAGAGTTAAGTTTTGATTTAAAAAAAGCCGGAGATTAATCCGGCTCTTATTATAAACATATGCCTGAACATTATTTTCTTAAAGTAATATTTACTATGTGGGTTTCTATTCCTTTCTGTACCTGAATATTAGAAATAGTTGTATCCCTGTAACCATTTGAGCCTGTAAATTTAATACTGTAAACACCATTCCTCAATCCCCGTATTTTGTATTCACCGTCATTTTCGGGCATTGCAGAAGCCGAATCTGTTCCATTAAATACTTTTACAAAAGGCAGTGCATCATGAGGAAAAACCTTGCCTTCTATTTTACCAAACTGCTGCATTGAAAATGCTTTTAAAAAAGGTTTTAGATAATATTGTCCGCCAATTAATCGTATAGATTCGCAAATATTAAAGTCTATCCAGATGGCACTTTGAGCTGTTGCCACTTCGTCTTCATCTTCTTTATGTATTTTTAAATACACATAATTATTTGTACCCGGTAAAAGGTTAAGCGGATAACTTACACCAGCTTTTGTTAACGAATTATTTGTACCAAGGGTCAGTCTTATCTTTCTGATTTTACCTGCTGGCAAATTGCCCGTAGCAAGCAATGTATCAATACCATTTCTTAAACGAAGGATATTATAAACTCCTGGCCTTATTGTAAGTGTGTCCCATTTGCCATATTGGTCTTGGTGTTTATGGTCGTCATCAGCATCGTTATCATTATCGCCATAGCGGTCATCATCCATGTGCTGTGTGCTGGTATCAATTTTTACCTCTACATAGCGGATGTCAATAAATACGGAATCGTACTGGCAAGGATCGTCGGTTAAATAAACCGATAATTTTTTTGCACTGTTTGTGTTGTTAGCAGGGGTAACCGATTTTTGGCATGATGCTATAAAAAGGGATACTGCTAAAACAAGCATACCTGCCCACACCATTGATTTTTTTGAAATTTTCATACATTGAATTTTGAAAAGTGATAAAATAATTAAATAGAAACTTTTGTTTACTGTGTCTTAGTATAGTTGCTATTATTCTTTAAAATGGTTGGGTAGATAAAAAATAAATCCACACATACAAATTGAGAAAATAACAAACCTTAACAATTAACAAGATTAAGTAAGTGTAGAAAATTTGACTATATGTAGATGGATGGTTGATTAAATTAGTCAAATACTTTACCAAAAACTGTTAATTAAATTGTTAAGTTTAATATCATTTATGTATATTTTAATTTGAATAATATTAAAACTTATTGTTATGCTGAATTTAATGTTGAATCTGTACCCATTGTCATTTCAATTATTTTAGCTTTATTGCTTTCATTTAGTTTTTCATCTTTGCGGTTTCTTATCCTGTAAATCTGGATAATAGCTGTTAGTAATAATATGCCGCCAATACTCCAGTTAATTATATTCTGGTGTGTTTTAATGATACTGATTAAATAGTTTCCGCCATATATGAAAACCAGAAAACCAAACAGAGACCCTAACCCAATACCAACAACATAAAAATTATAATTACTGTTATTCGGCAGCAAAGTTTTATTACCCATTAAAAATGTACTCCACAAAAACCAAAAGGGAATTTTCATTGGATCTACAGCACTGAATAATATACCTGCCCAAAAGTGGTGATTAATGGTAGTGGGCATAGCAGAGGAAAACTCAGTTTTTTGAATTGCGGCTTTAAAGCTAAAAAAAGCTAATAGAAGAATAATTATTACAGTTATCCACTCTAAGGTTTTAAAAAAACTTTGGCGTTGGCTTAACCACTTCATAGCAGTTAAAGCTAGGCGTACAAAAATTAATTCAGCAACAATACATCCTGCTGAAAATAGAATAGCAGCATTTGCTCCATCTGAAACTGATATATAAGTAGTAATAAGATTTAAGGGCCCCAGTGGAAGTGAACCCAAAAAACTTATAACCATGCCCCAAATAAAAATTTTAAACAACTGCATATTTTAACTTATTTCTTTAAAATTAAATGGCTAATTATTTTTAATTGTTCTAACCATATACTTCCATAGTTGATTACCCATATCTTCAATAGTAAAATTATCATCTTGCTGAAATAGCAGGGTGTATGAAAACTTTACCATCAATTCATTACCTGCTTCTGACATAATTGTGATTATTTGAGAGGAACTAAAATTTAGCTCTTTAAAAAGTTTTGTATCAAGTGAAACTGGTTGACTTTGATGCCCAGCCAATTTTTTACAAGTATTCAATACAATTTCACTCACTTTATCCCTGCCAGTTAAGTACAACAAAATATCAGGGATAAATAAATCTATTGGTACCGCTGTATTTTTCATTTACATATTTTAAGAGTTCAAATTTTGAGTTGACTTGCGATATTTTCCAAACGGAATTACAACTAAGGATTTAAAGTTTTTAGTATCTTCTTTTTTCATGTAAGTATCTACGCCAAAAACTAAATCTTCGGCAGGTAGTTTTTTTAATGTACCAAACATCCTGTCCCATATACTTAATACATCGCCATAATTACAATCAGTATAAGGTTGTTTGTAATGATGATGCACTTGATGTAAGTTTGGCGTAATAAAAACAGTCCCCACAATACTGTCAATTTTATTGGGCAGCCTGTAATTTATATGTGCAAATAAAGTAGTAAATACCTGAATGATTTGCCTGAGTATTAAAACCCAAAAAAGCGTACCACTGATAAAAACCCAGAGTAAAGTAAAAGAAAGACGTATCATGTTTTCACCCGGATGTTCCCTTAATGTTGTAGATACATCAACTACATTATCGCTGTGGTGTACTATATGAAACATCCACAGCCGCTTTACTTTGTGCATAATAACATGATAAATATATTCTCCAAAATCAAGAAATATAAAACTTGCTACAAAAAGTAAAACTGAATTTTTATCTAAATGAAGATTATACAAAAAACCAAAATGATGCTGGGTTGTCCATTCCATTGTTTTAACAAAGGCTGCACCCAGCAGCAACTGCCCCGGTATATTTGTAAAAATAAAGGGCACATTTTTAAAAGCATGTTTCCATTTTTTATAATTTAAAATTATCCCAAAGGCATTTTCAATATTCCATGCAATAAACAGTAAACCAACAAAAAGTAGTAATTGAGTTTGACTATTATATTGGGTAATAAAGTCGGTAAATTTATTCATTGTAAAATTTTAAACTTTTTTAAAAAGCATTGTTTGCCCAAATAAAGAAATGTGCCAATAGCCCCTTACTTTTAATACACCAGCTTTAGTTAACCATATTTTTGCATTCCATTCTTTACCTGTGCTGGAGTCATAAATATGCCCGTCTTGCCATTCGTCAGCATCTTCATTGTAGGTAAGTCCATACATAACTTCCAATCCAATAATTTTGCGGCTTTGTAATGCCTTGTCAGAATTTTTTAAATCGTAGCGTTCTGCCATTGGTCTTGATTTATCATCTGTATCATCAAACCAAATAACCCTGGCTTTATATTCACTACCGCTTTTAAAAACTTCTACTTCCAGATTATTTTCTTCACTCATCCATTTGCCTATAATGGCATCTGCATTATTAACTGTGGCATGTTTAAAAGAGCAAAGGGGAAACAGTAAAAAGGCTAAAAGAAAGATTTTCATTTGTAAATAATTTATGTGTTAAAATGCAAGGGTTAAACCCAAATAAAGCCCATCTCTTTTTGCATAGGGATTGTTTAAATAATTAAGTCGCCTGTAATATTCGATAGAGAGTACATGAAAAATATTTTCTATCCCAACACTGGCTTCCATAAATGGGGCTTTATTTATTGTATTAAAATTTGAGCTTTTGTTATAATCAATATTTGCTTTACTCATACTGCCCCAATAAGAATTAAAGGAGAACCTTTCTCTCCATCCCCATTTTTGTAATAACGGAATTTTATCAAACAATGCACCGCCGAGATAAAACCTGGTGTGCAGGCTTACATATTTATCGGCAGCAAATTCGTAAGGTGCCATTGTATTAAACTGGTATTTACTGGCTACATAGTATTCGTTACCCGATGGAATATTCAGCAACAGATAAGGAATTGTACCAAACACTTTTCCTGCTTCTACTTTATAATACAACATCATTTTTGGTGGTAAACGTAACCGTTGTTCAATGCCAACATTTACTTTATGAAAATTAAATTGTGCTTTACCCTGTTCAAAACCATAAGTATAGTTTGCTGTAAGTACAGGAGAAAAAGTGCCTAACCTAATGTTGTCATAATTAAGAATAGTTGTACGTTCTTTATGGGCATACCGTATGCCGATGGATGCTTCTGCTACTGGTAATTTTTTTGCAAACACACTGTCATAAGGTTTATCTAATAATGGATTAATTGGGCGGTATTGAAAATCAAAAACAGGATTTAATTCTTTGTAACTAAGTGAAGCCTTTGCTGTAAAATTTGGAGAAAGATATTGCTCATGTTTTATCATGGCCTGTTTAGTGTAAGTCCTTGTATAAGGTATATTTTTTCTTAGCAGGGAATTAATAATATTGTCTTTATCCAGTTCATCATCCTGGTCTATAATAAAATCATAATCGCTGCCATAGCTGATGGTTGTTTTTGTCCATCTTGCTGCATTCCAAACATATTTAAGCCCCAGCATACCTTTTAATTTTTGGTCTTTTGTGCCATAAGCACCATAGCCAAACAGGTTTACTTTTTTACTGATGCCGGGCATTGTCCAAAAGCCAACCCTTATACGCCAGCCTTCAATATTATTACTGCTGATGAATGATGAATAGGGACCAATACGTAACTGCTTCCCAAAATCCCAATAGCCAGTACCAGCAAAAGCAACTAATCTCACATCTCTGTTAAAACGTTTATTCTGTTTTAACGAATCCACCATTTTATAAATATTCTTTTCATGTTTGGTTAAAGAATCTGTACGGTTCTGTTGCCAAAAGGCTTCCGATTTTTCCCAATTGGTGGTTTGTTCCTTTTTAATAAGATTAGCAACTATTGCTGTTGGCTCATCTGTATTCAACTTAATTTTATTGGTAACAGTTGTATTTTTTACAATAAATTTTATGCTTGATTTACTTTCTGGTACTGGCAAACCTAAAAGAGCTAATCCACTTTCAAACTTTACTTCCGATGTAAATTTGTAGGGCATATATGCCAATTTATCATTGGCACTATCATACACTTGTTTATACTCTTCATAATAATCTATATCATTTACAAAATTGAGATTGGCAGTTTTAGCCAGGTGCATATTTACTGTTGCTATCGCAAGTGTTTTGGTATTAATCCATAAAAAACCAGTGAAAGCCCTTTCGTAAGGACGCAATGGTTTAAATTGAATTTTCTGCAACGTATCCCCATCATCTACCATTGTGTTGCCCTCAAAAAATTTATAGTAGCTAAACGCATTGCTGTTAAGTGGGCTTACGTAAGTTTGGTCAAAAATAGGTACCCAATCATCGTACACATTAAAGTTGAAATAAAATTTATCTAATTTACTCAACAGGTTATCTGTTTTAAGCCCCAGATTTTTTTTGGCAATAATATTTTCCCTGTCAATATTTGGAGAAACCGAATGATAACTATTTGCCAATCTCTCAGCAAAATACACTGGTAATTCCTTATCGTATTTAGCTGTAGTATCAAGCCCACTGTAGGTTTGCAGCATTAAACTTTTTAAGCCATTACCTTTTGATTTTTGAAAATCTATATTATCCATATCCAGTTCGTTACGGGTATAACGTTGATAACTGTAACTGCTAAACCTTGATGGATTGTTATTAGCTTTGTGGTCAATAACTTTTTGCATAAATGATTTACCCGGTTTTTTAGAAGTAGCTATTACTACTTCTTGCAGCCCACCAGTTTTGCTTTGCATTGGAATATTAATATTAGTTGTATGCCCTTGTTGCAATGCAATAACAAAAGGCTCAAACCCTACGCTGGTAATTTCTAAACTATCACTCCAATCTGTTACATGCAGCCTGAATGCACCATCCATTTTTGACATGGTGCTGCTACTGCTACTTTTTAAATGTACCGTAGCATTTTGCAAAGGTTTGTTACTGCCAGCTTCCGTTATTTTACCTGAAATGATAAACCCGTTTTGGGCATTTACACTAATTGCAAACAATAACATTACCATTGACAGGAATATTTTTAAACCATTTGTATTCATAAATAAAATTTAAATAGCAGCATATTATTAATTGATGCTTTATTAAAAAGAGAGTAGTATCAATTCAACAAAATAGTTGGGTGAATTAAAATTTAATTACCGCAAAATGTTTAGCAGTTGTTAAAATGATTTTATTATCCCTTTACTACAGTATTACTACAGAATTCAGTTTAAGTTTTGTACTGTGACATAATGCTTTGTCACCCCTTCGTAAAAAATATTTTTTAACCAACCCAACCTTTTTTAATGGTTGATACTACTATTTATACAAACCCAACTGAATTATTGGAACAACCTGCACAATTGATACAAGCCTGTATTGATGGGGATAGATATTCCCAAAGTACTTTGTATGAGCAGTTTGCAACAAAAATGTTTGGGGTTTGTATGCGGTATGCTAAAAACAGGGAGGAGGCTGAGGAGATTATGCAAGAAGGCTTTGTGCAGGTTTTTAAATCGTTGCATAATTTTAAATTTGCAGGTTCTTTTGAGGGCTGGATAAGAAAAATAATGGTGTACTGTGCCATACAGCATTACCGCACAAAGCCCAAAATGCACTTGATAGTGGAACTAGATAATGCACAGGCAGAGGACGTAGGTAACGAAGAAATTATGAATTACCTGCATAAAAAGGAATTATTAAAAATGGTACAGGCACTACCACCGGCATACAGAATGATTTTTAACCTGTATGTTTTTGAAGGAATGAAGCACCGTGAAATTGCAGAACATTTGGGCATTGCAGAGGGAACTTCTAAATCTAATTTTTTTGATGCTAAATTGCTTTTGCAAAAAGCGGTAACCAATAGTTTGAAAATTGCAAAAAATTATTAAAATATGGATGAAAATTTACACAATATAGAAGACCTTTTTCACTCAGCACTTGATGATAACGAGGAAACCCCATCTCAAAACGTTTGGGAAGGCGTAGATAAACGGCTTGATAAGGATAACATTGTTAGTATAAAAAGAAAATATACTAATATAAAGCGTATTGCAGTTTTATTATTGTTGTTGCTAATAAGCTATGCTTTGTTTGATGTATATAAAAGCAATAGAAACCAGAACGGTAACAATATTGCAAAAAACACGGACACTATTAATTTAGATAAACAAAACAGGAGTAATAAAATAGCAGATAAAGTTTCCGACAGAAGTGACGAAAAAAATACAGTTACACTAATTGATACCAGTAGTAATACAAATATTATTAAAGAAACTTTGGCTTTTGAAAATTCAGTTGATGGTAAAGAAACAAAAATTAATCTGCAACAGAGTAACCCAGTTGATAGAAATCAATTGCAAAAACAAAATAACACAGAAAGAATAAAATCAATAAAAGATATAAAGGAAAGTCAGGAAACTCTTACCTCCAACCAAAAGAAAAAAAGAAATACCAAAGGAACTTACAGGATAAAAATTACCAATGCATTGCCTACCGAAGATGAAGAATTAGCACAGCAGAATGATTATGCAGATAATCAAATTCCATCTATACCTAACAAAAAAAATACGTTAGGTAAAGAAGAAATAGTAAAACGTAAAGATTCTATTGAGGCAAAAAAAATAGCAGATTTAACAGCATCAGTTAAAACTAAAATTGCAGATAGTACTAAAAACGCAGTTGCAAAAAACAATAAGAAAAAACCTATTAAGCAATCAAGGTTTTCTCTTACACCATTCTTCTCTCCAGATATTGCCTGGTACCGTTTGCAAGATGATGAAATAGCTGGCCAGCATGATAATGCCAAAGAAATTGAAAAAGAAGAAAAGCATGAATTTTCTTATACTTATGGTGTATTGGCAGATTACAAAATAAACAAACGTTGGGGTTTACAATCGGGACTTACTTTATCTAACACAAATATTGTGGTGGAACCTAAAACAATTTATGCCCAGCAGGATAATGCTGGAGGTGTTAAATACCGTATCAATACATCTTCTGGATATGGCTACGTATTACCCAAATACAGCACAAACCCTGTGGTTGGTGACAGCTTGTATGCTTTTACTTCTACACATTCTTTACAATACATAGGCATACCATTAGCAGTTACCTATAATGTTACAAAAGGTAAGTTTAAGTTTAATGCACTTGCTGGAGTATCGGCAAATATTTTAACCAAAGCCAAATTAGAAGCAACTTTAGAGAAAGGGTTTAATAATTCTATTGAAACAGTTGATAATTTACAAGGGTTAAAAAAAGTGTATTTCAGTGGCTTAGCTGGCGTTGGTGTTGATTATAAATTAACAAAGAAAACATCAGTAGTTTTTGCACCTACTATGCGGTTTGCCTTAAACTCAATTACCAAAGATGCCCCGGTAAAATCTTATCCAGTGTCTTTTGGTTTTAATGTTGGTTTAAAAATTAGCCTGTAACTTATGTCTGAAAGTGCTATAACATATACTGCACTTTTTATAATTTTTTTATTGTTGATAGCCTTTATCAAGCTTTATCCGTATCCCAAAAAGGAGTTGGATAAAAATGAATTGATGTACTATAAATTACATTTAAAAGATAAAAAGATAACCACTATTTCAACAGTCGTTCTCCAAGATGATACAAAGATATTGGGTAATACAGGTTACGAATTAATTTTTTTATCCGACCTTGATGCATTTGTAAAACAAAAAATTCAATTACCCCATCATTCGTTTTTAGTAGCATTTAATGAATCGTACAGCTATACTTTAAAAAATGCCCTACCTGCTTTAATTGATGAAAATATCTCTTTAATAATATTTCTGCCAGTATTAATAGCCAACAACAGTAATAACTATCAGGATAAAGAAGTGCAGCAACTCAATGATTTTATTTTTTCTGCAGAATTCAAAAATATTTTCAGCTACACCCAACCAATCTGCCAAACATCTACTACTATTTAATAAAGCAGTTTATAAAATAATACTGCACAGGTTTGGGAGTTTTCTTTGAATCATTAATTAAAACAAATAAAATTATAGTTATGAAGACAATCAGTTTAAAAACATTTAACACTATTGCTTTTACATTTATTGCAATTGTGATGGCTTTCATTTTTTCTATTTCTTTTTCTTCTTGCGAAAAAGCCGATGTGGCAGCTACTACCACAACATTACGGACAAAAGAAATTACATTAACGTCAACTGCAGGAAATACAGTGAGTGGCAAAGCTGTAATTGCAGAAAATGCCGACCACTCATTTAATGTAAATATTACCCTGCAAAATACTGTGAAAGATACGGTGATGGTAATGCACATTCATAACGGTAGTATTGCATCGCCGGGAAACATTGCTATTCCATTAACCAATATTACTGGTACAGGCGGCCAGGCAACAGGAGCCACACTAAATATAGCATCAGGCACTTCTGCCACCAATACAACTGTTGCTCTTACTTACGATAATATTATAGCATACGCAGGCTATTTTAATATTCATTACAGTGCTGCACAAATAACAAATGTGGTGGCAAATGGAAATATTCAGTAATTATTTTTTAACAACTTAAAAACTATAAAAAATGAAAAAAGTATTAGTAGCATTAATTGCATTGATTGGATTAAATGTATCGGGTATGGCACAGGCTGCTACCGCCCCGGTAAAAAAAGCAGAAGATAAAATGAAGGCAGTGCCTGCAAAACCTACGGCTGCAGCTCCAGCAAAAGTTGTTGAAATGCCAAAGTCACTTTCTAAAATACCTGCGGCAGTTCAAACGCCTAAAGCAGTGGTAGCAAAAGCACCTGCTGCAAAACCAGCGGCAGCAGTTCCGGCATCTCCAGTTACATTAAAAAAAGATGGTACGCCGGACAAACGTTTTAAAACTGCCACTGGCCCAACTAAAAAAGACGGCTCACCAGATTTACGATTCAAAAAAAATAAAAAAGGATAATTATATAAATATCTATTAAAAAACTTTTGAAAAAATAATGGAGATAAAGTGTCATTTAACTACTGGTTCTAAAATATTTATATTCATAATCATTGTGGAGGCTGCCGCTTTAATCTTCATTTCATTCTAAAAAAAACAAAAAACTAAGCAGGGGTTTAAATAATCCTGTCTAAACTAAAATTTTAAAAAATGAAAAAAATCTCTTTCTTAACAACCGCTTCTGCAACATTTATGTGTATAATGATTGCTTTATTTTTCACTTTAATTTTCATTTCGTGTAAAAAAGATGGGAAAGAAAAAACAGAAAATCTTTGCCCTGTAGTTGCCGCCAATGCAGTGCCACAGGCGGTTAAAGATTCTTTTGCGGTAAGGTATCCGGCAACTGTTGTTATTACATGGTTTTATAAAGACAGCATTAATTATTGTGCCTATTTTAAAACGATTAGTAACGTAGAGACCTTAGCAGAGTTTGCAAATGATGGCAGCTTTATTAATGAAAAGATAGAAACGCATAATGATAATGAAGCGGAAGACAGCGTAATTGTAAATGGTGTTAAAACCGGAAAAATTTCTTGTGAATGCGAAACACATAAAGAAAGTGATTAAATATTTTATACACTGAGGGTGTGTAAGGTTAAGGTTTATTTATGGTTATAGCCCCTCCTTGTTCGTTGTGAGGGGCTACTTTTTAAACTGGGTATTTTATAAAGCAAACAAATGAAACAAAAAATTATACTAATACTAATTGCTCTATTGCCATTGTTGGTAACGGCACAAAAAAAAATTACCATCAGTGGATATGTAAAAGATACTAAAACTGGTGAAGCTCTTGTTAGTGCAAGTGTATATGTTACTAACGAAAAAAGAGGCACTACAACCAATTCTTATGGCTTTTATTCTATCTCAGTAAAGCAGGCAGATTCTGTTGGAATAGTAATTTCTTATCAAGGATACCAACCACAAGTATTTACCATTAGCGGTAAAGCAGACCAAATTTTTGATTACAACCTGCAGGAAAAATCGAACAGCCTCACAGAAGTTATTGTTAGTTCATCTAAGAACAACAATAATATTACCAAGGCTAAAATGAGTGTGATAAACATACCCATGAAGCAGATAAAAACATTGCCAGCCATTGGGGGGGAAAGAGATATTTTAAAAATTGTTCAGTTATTGCCCGGTGTACAATCTGGCCAAGAAGGTACAACTGGCTTTTATGTACGTGGTGGTAATACCGACCAAAATTTGGTACAGTTAGATGAAGCAACGGTGTATAATCCCAATCACCTGTTTGGTTTGTTCAGCACTTTTAATACCAATGCTATCAACAGCGTTACATTAATTAAAGGCGGCTACCCGGCTCAGTACGGCGGCAGGTTAAGTTCTATTTTAGATATTACTATGAAAGAAGGGAATAAGAAAAAATTTAGCGGTGAAGGCGGTATCGGATTAGTTTCTTCAAATCTCACATTGCAAGGCCCAATTACAAAAAGCAAATCATCTTTTATTATTTCTGCCAGAAGGACTTTTTTAGATTTAATTGCTAAGGCTGTTGTGCCGAAAAATAAAAATAATACAAACTATTATTTTTATGACATTAATGCTAAAGCAAATTTTGAATTAGGAAAAAAAGATAAATTATACCTTAGTTTTTTTAAAGGGTTAGATAATGCAAAGTATGCCGGAGCCAGCAGCCTTAATTATGGAATTAATTTTGGCAATACAACAGGTACAGTAAGATGGAATCATTTGTTTAATAAAAAATTATTCAGCAATACTTCGTTTATTTTTAACGATTATCATTTAAGCCTTACTACTACACAGGATCAGTATTATGCACAGCTTTATACAGGCATTAAAGATGTAAACTTAAAAACAGATTTTAGTTATTTTCCTTCATCTAATCATTCCATAAAAGCAGGGTTTAATTATGCTTACAGCACTTTATTTCCTTCTACAACATCTGCAAAAATTCCAAGAACTGGCAATATTAATAAACCAAATTTAGACAGCATACAAAGAAAATATTCTTCATTGGTTTCTTTCTATGTAAATGATGATATTACCATTTCCGAAAAATTAAGTGCAAGTGTGGGATTAAGGGTTCCGGTATTTATAAAATCCGATATTCAATATATAAAATATGAGCCAAGAGCAACGGTTAAATATCAATTAGATGATGCTACGTCTATAAAAGCGGCATATACTATAATGAACCAGTTTCAGCATTTAGTACCCAGCAGTACAGCATCTTTACCAACTGATATATGGATAAGCAGCAGCAAAATTGTAAAGCCACAAACCAGTCAGCAAATTGCCATTGGTTTATTTAAAAACTTTAAAGACAACAACTTTGAAGCAAGCATTGAGGGTTACTACAAAACAATGAATAACCAGGTGTTATTTAAAGAAGGAGCACAATCATTACAAAGTGCAGACATAGATACCAAACTTACTTTTGGCAAAGGCAACAGTTACGGAGCAGAATTATTTGTTAAGAAAAATGTGGGCAAATTTACAGGTTGGTTATCTTACACTTTATCATGGACAAACCAAAAATTTGATTCCCTCAATTTTGGTAAGCAGTTCCCTTTTACTTACGATAAACGACATAACCTTTCAATAGTTGGCACTTACGATTTAAATAAACGCTGGACATTATCAGGAGCATTTGTATTTACATCTGGCGGTGCATTTACTTTACCTACTGGCAGGGCAGGTGTAACTGGCGATGGCTCATTATATGATGGCACTTATTATGATTATACTGGCAGAAATAATTACCGTTACCGTTCCTATCACCGCTTAGATTTAAGTGCAATACGGCATGGTAATCCAAAAATATTTGGAAAGAAATATGAATCGGAATTGGTTATAAGTGTTTATAATGTTTACAACCGCCGTAACCCTTACTTTATTTATTTAACAAAGGATCCATTAACCAAAGCAATTTCAGCAAAAGAAGTTTCTTTATTACCTGTCATACCAAGTATCAGCTACAACTTTAAATTTTAGTTTAATGAAAAATATATCAATAATAGCTTTTATAATTTGCATAGTTGTATTCATTTCTTGCGAAAAAACAATTACAATAAAGCAGCAGCCTTACCAAAGTAAATTATCCATACAGGGTTTAATTACGCCAAATCAAAAGCCACATATTTATCTGAATAGAACTGTTCCATACTTTGACCCAAAAGTAAATACAAGAGAGCTTACTGTAGATAATGCAGCAGTAACATTAAATGATGGCACAACAAATTACACACTTAGTTTTGATTCTTCTTATAATTATCACTATTGCCGTTATGATTATTTTTATAGCAATCCTCAAAATATTCAGGCTAATAAAACATACACATTAAATATTGTTTTTAATGGTACAACCTACTCTGCACAGGCAACCACCAATCAATCAAAAGTACCTGTTACATCAACAAGTTATGTACAAGTATTTAAAGATTTATATGGTGAGCATGAGGGAGTAATTGTAGGTTATACGGATAAGATTGGAGAAGAAAATTATTACCGTTACGAAATGGGGCGAATGATTGATAGCAGTGTAAAAAGTGTAGATGCGATAAAGAGCAGTTGCACTTTTGGGCAAAAATATTATGTGAAGGAAATTGGCAGAACTATTTACCCTGATAAAAATGTAGAAGGCCTTGCATTGACTTTTACTTTTGAACCCAACTTCTCACATAAATTAAATGATACAGCCTATATAAGATTACAAACAGTAGATAAAAATATTTATAATTTCTACGATAATCTTGACAGACAAAAATTAGCACAATTCAATCCTTTTGTAGAGCCGGTGTTTATTGTACCCGGCCAATTTAAAGATGCCATTGGTGTATTTGGTGCTTATGCTGTTTCCGATTCGGTAAGATTTATTTATCCTGAATAAAATAATAAATATGAAATCATTTTTTTTAATTGCAGCGTTATTTTTTATGAAGGCTGCCGATGCACAACAAACTACTGTTGTTACCCAAAGCGATTCAATACCTCAAAAGCAAAAGCTAAACCCGTTTACTGCTTTTGATAAAATTAAAGAGCAAAACAAAAGAATGAAATCTTTAATTATTCCTGCTGGATTAATTACGTATGGCTTTATTGCTTTGGAAAATGATGGGTTGAAAAAATTAGATAATAATACGAAACTGGAAATTCGGGAAGACCATCCAACCTTTGTAAGTAAGCTGGATAATTATCTTCAGTTTGCACCTGCGGTAGCTGTATATGGATTAAATGCGTTTGGCATAAAAGGCAAAAATAATTTCAGGGATAGGAGTATGATCTACCTGATGTCTAACATAATTTTAAATACTACTGTATTCTCGGTAAAAAAGTTAACGCACCAATTACGGCCTGATGGTTCTGCATATACTTCATTTCCTTCAGGGCATACAGCGGAGGCATTTGCATCTGCTGAGTTTATGAGGCAGGAGTATAAAGACGTTTCTCCCTGGTACGGTATTGCAGGATATGCCGCTGCAACTACAACTGGTGTGTTAAGGTTGTACAATAACAAACATTGGGTAAGTGATGTGGTTGCCGGTGCAGGCTTTGGCATCCTCTCCACCAAGCTGGCTTACTGGATTTATCCTTCCATTAAAAGAAAATTCTTTAAAGACAAACCAATGAATGCAATGGTGATGCCTTATTATCAAAGTGGTGGTGGCGGTTTGGCATTGGTTTATAATTTCAGGCATTAATCTCTTTCTAAATAAAATACTTTTCATGGCACTTAGAATAATGCTTAGCATCTGTGTATTTTTTTGTTGTAAACCTGTATCATTTTCTCAATCTGCAATAATTGATTCAACAGAAGCCATCATTAACGTTACTGAAATTGTTAGAAAAAAGCCTTTAGAGAAAGAGTATGATATTGGAAATGGTAAAATATTTATTTATCAAAAACCAAAATTATTTAGTTTTTTAACCAAACTGCCAAAAGATGCTGCTGGAATTGTAGTTGCATCTTTTCAGAAAAAAAGCATAAAGCCTTTACTGTGGATAGCAGGTACAACTGCATTATTATTATTGAATGACGAAGCAATTAGTGAAGGTGTAGGGCAATTTTCCAAAAACATTAATCTATCTCCAGAGGAAAAATATAAAGATGTTCTAAATATCAAATTAGGGAAGACGAATACCAGTTTACTAAAAGCACCACAAAATATTAATACAGCTTTGTATCAATTGGGGCAGGGCTTTCCAAGTTTATTAATTGGTGCAGGCTTATATACCTATGGCAAAATACATAAAGATTATAGGGCTGTGAGTACAGCAAGTCAATTGACAGAGGCATTTATCTTAATGGGAGTTGGCACACAATTAATAAAAAGAATTACAGGGCGGCAAAGCCCAAGTGAAGCAGTTGATTTAGACGGATCATGGCATCCGTTTCCTTCCTTCAAAAACTATCAAAATCACACCCCGTTTTACGATGCTTTTCCATCTGGGCATATTGCCACTTTAATGAGTACAGTTACAATACTTGCAGAAAACTATCCTGAGAAAAGGTGGATTAAACCAGTTGGATATTCCGTAATGGGGCTTGTTGGGTATTCTATGATTAATAATAAAGTGCATTGGGCAAGTGATTATCCTTTGGCAATAGCACTCGGCTATTTATGTGCAAAGCAAGTTGTAAAAAATAACAGAAAAGTCATTAATTCATCGTTAGTTAGTAAGCATAAAGCAACAATAAGCTATACAATTAACTATGTAAATGGCAGATTAATGCCCGGGGCAGTATATAAATTTTAACAGAGGGCTCATTAAAATTAGCTTAACTTTATACTTTGAAAAAATTAGTAGCCATATTTTTCTTACTTACTTACGGATTTACATCTGTTGGGGCTACTATACACATGCACTTTTGCATGGATGAATATGTTGGATGGAATTTGTGGCATAGTAAGGACAGCAAATGCAACAAATGCGGCATGAAGGAAGATGCAAAAAAGAAAGGTTGCTGCAAAGATGAACACAAAGAAATTAAAGTTAAAAACGAACATCAAAAAGGGAGCATTGCAGATTTTGTAAATGTATTTTTTGCTCCTGCCTTGCTTACTCCTGTTACTCACTATAATTTTACTAATCCACAATGTAATAAGTTAACCTACATTAATTTTCACCCACCTCCCAACATTCAAGATAAACGGCTTTATCTTTTGTATGGCGTTTTCTTAATTTGATTTACAATTCTTTTTTATAAGCCGACACTTTTAAAAGTGCCTCGGCAATTGGTGCGTTTACGCATATTCCCAATTTTATCATAAATATTAAAATTTAAAAAATGAAATCATTGTTATCAATGGTAGCAATAACATTGCTATCTATTACAACAACATTTGCACAAATAAAAAACAGTAAAACCGAAACTTTAAAAGTGTACGGTAATTGCGAAATGTGCAAAGCAAAAATAGAAAAAGCAGGTACACAAAAAAATGTATCTAAAGCAGTATGGAACGAAGAAACAAAAATGGCAACCATCACTTACGATACAAAAAAAACAACTACAGATGCAGTTCTAAAAAAGATTGCATTAGTTGGGTACGATAGCGAAAGTTTTTTAGCACCGGATGCATTTTATGCAAAATTACCAGGTTGTTGCAAATACGAAAGAGTAAAAAAAGCAACTGTAAAAACTATTCTACCTGAAGTAAAAAAAGATACAATGGTAATGGCAGATAACAATTCGCCAAAGCAAGAAGTAAATCAAACGCAAATTATTTACGATAATTATTTCGCTTTAAAAGATGCGTTGGTAAAAACAGATGCAGCTACAGCCGCTGCAAAAGCAGCAGTATTAGTAACAGCTTTAAATGATGTAAATATGGGCAAAATGAAAATGGAGGAACACATGGCATTTATGAAAATAGAAAAGGCATTAAAGGCAGATGCAACAACCATTAGTACAAGTAAAGATGTAGCTGTACAAAGAAGTGTATTCAGTAATTTATCTACCAATATGATTGCATTTGTAAAAGTTACGAAAGCAACAGATAAAGTTTATTTACAACATTGCCCAATGGCAAATGACGGTAAAGGTGCAGATTGGTTAAGTAAAGAAAACACCATAAAAAACCCTTACTATGGCTCTATGATGTTGAGCTGCGGTAAAACGGTGGAAACAATTCAATAATTTTTAAAATAAAAAAAGTAATGAAAAATTATATAGCAATATTAGCAGTAACAATTATAGGATTTACATCTTGCAAAAAAAAGAGCATGGATGCTATGCAAAAAAACATAGACTACCCTGCTGCATTTATAGTTAACGGAGAAAGTAGTACAATATCTGTAATTAAACTCAGTACCAATACTGTTACTGACAGTATAGATTTAATGACAAATGGTGGTAGCATGATTATGTGGCCCCATCACATTTATCATCACCAAATTGGTGGCTCTCACCACATGGCAATTGGAGTACCCGGTATGGATTTGAGTGCAGGACACACTGGCGGTATGCCCGGAATGAAAGGCAGTGTGGTTATTATGGATGCAGTTACAGGTATTATAAGCAAAAATTTAGAAGTTCCTTTAATGAATCACAACGCTGTTTTTTCAATGGATGGTTCAGAAATATGGACATCACAAATGGATATGGCTGGCAAAGTATTGGTTTATGATGCTGCCACTTATGCTTTAAAAAATACCATACCTGTTGGGGACGAACCTGCCGAAGTTACTTTTAGTGCCGATGGATCTAAGGCTTATGTATGTAATGGAATGAGCAATACCGTAAGTGTTATAAACCCTTCCACTAAAGCTGTTATTGCCACCATAAATGTTGGAATGAATCCTGTAGGTGCATGGCCATCTGCAATTGGTAAAATGTTTGTTGACAATGAAGATGGACAAACTATCTCAGTTATTGATGTTGCTACTAATATAAATGTAGCTACAATCAATCTTGGTTTTAAACCAGGGTATGCTGCCTACAATGCAACCGCTAATGAGCTTTGGGTATCCAATGCAACAAATGGTAAAGTTGCTTATTACTTAGATATGGGTGCAAATACATGGATGAAACATGGCGAATTTGCAACTGGTGCCGATGCCCATGCAATTGCATTTTATGGAAATTACGGGTATGTAACTAATCAGGGTGCAAATACTGTTTCTCTTATAAATGCAACTACTCATGCCAAAATAAAAGATATTCCTGTAGGTAAAAAACCAAATGGCATATCATTTAAGTTTTAGTTTATTAGTGCTAAAGGTTTATTAACTATTTAGTAAGCCTTTAGTTTTAATTTTTTATTATGACACACACTTATCAATTAACAGGAATGACCTGCGGCAGTTGTGAAGCAAAAGTAAAATTGGCTTTACTAATGGTGGCTAATGTTACCGATGTTGTGGTATCTAAAAACGATAATACAGCTACTATTACCATGGATAAACATATTGCATTATCCGATTTTCAAAAAGTATTAGATAGTAAGTATCATATTGCAGCAATAAACCATAGTGAAGTTGAAGAACAGGCAAAGTCTTGGTTTGAAACTTACAAACCAATTTTATTAATTTTCTTTTACATCACTTTAGTTACATCGTTAGTACAATTAGGCAATAATTATTTTATGCCAATGCAATGGATGCAGCATTTTATGGCAGGGTTCTTTTTAGTGTTTTCATTTTTTAAATTACTAAATCTAAAAGGCTTTGCAGAAAGTTACGCAATGTACGATATAGTGGCAAAACCATTGCCTGTATGGGGTTTCATTTATCCTTTTATAGAATTAGCATTAAGCATTGCATATCTAATAAATTTCAATCTATTTATTACAAACTTAGTAACACTTATAGTAATGAGTATAAGTATTATTGGCGTTTTGCAAAGTGTATTAAACAAAAAGAAAATACAATGTGTTTGCCTTGGTGCAGTATTTAATTTGCCAATGAGTACGGTTACTATTATTGAAGATGCATTAATGATTGTAATGAGTGCTGTAATGCTTTTAAATCTTTTATAAAATGAAGAAGGTATCTAATTTCTTTAAATGGTTTTTTAAAAAATTATTTGTAAAAAAATGTTGCCAATAGCAACATAATATTTAACAATTTAAAATAAGCAAAAAAATGAAAAATGTAATTATAGCAGCCAGCTTGTTGGCATTAATTAGTTTTGCAGCCTGCAATTCAAGCACTACAAAAACAAATGAAAACACTACTGAGCAAAGTGTCGTAAATACTGCAACTACACAATTATACGCCTGCTCAATGCACCCAGAGGTTACTGGCAAAAAAGGTGAAAAATGCAGTAAATGTGGCATGGAATTAACAGTAGCTGTAAAAGAAAAAGTAAAAGATACAGCCACAGTACCAGTAGCTGCAACAACAGAAACTAAAACAGTACCTATAGCAGCAAATGCCAATTTTTCCATCGCAGACATTGTAAGAAATTATATAAAAATGAAAAATGCACTTACAAGAGATGATGCAAAAGCAGCAGCAGATGCAGGCAAGGCAATTGTAATAGCAATGGCAAAATTAGATGTCAATACTTTAGATGCTGCAAAGAAAAAAGCCTTTACAGATGTTGCAGATGATGCAAAAGAACATGCAGAACATATTGGCGACAATGCAGGCAAAATAGAACATCAAAGAGAACATTTTGTAATGCTGAGTAAAGATGTAAACGACTTAGTAAAAACATTTGGTTCTACTATAAAATTGTATCAAGATTTTTGCCCAATGTACAATGATGGTAAAGGTGCTATTTGGATTAGCGAAATAAAAGAAATTAAAAATCCATATTTCGGTACTAAAATGATTACTTGTGGTTCATTAAAAAAAGAATTTTAATGAAGAAAGTATTTAAGAAAATATTTTTTATTGGGTTAGCTATTTTTATTTTAATACAATTTTACCAACCTGCCCGTAATGTAAGTAACGGGCAGGTTTCGGCATTGGTTTTTACCAAGGTATATACAGTGCCTATAGATGTGCAAAGTATTTTTAAAACATCTTGTTACGATTGCCACAGCAATAATACAAGCTACCCATGTTATGCTTACATACAACCTGCAAGATGGTTTATGGAGCAACATATAAAGGATGGAAAATCTAATCTAAACTTTGATGAATGGGGTATTTATTCTGCAAGAAAGCAAGAAAATAAATTAAATAGAATTGTAAAACAAATAAAAGCAGATGAAATGCCTTTGGCATCGTACACAATGATACATAAAAATGCGAAGTTGAGTGATTATCAAAAAGAAGCTATTGTTAATTGGATAAATACTGTTTCAAAGACAGAATAAATATTTAATAAAAATGACACTAAAAATATTAATAGCGATTTTGCTTTTTGCAAATATTGCAAAAGCACAAAAAATTGTACACTACGATTTATACATTAGAGATACATTAGTAAATTTTAGTGGCAAAGAAAAAAGAGCCATTGCAGTAAACGGACAAATCCCAATGCCCACACTTACTTTTACCGAAGGTGATACAGCAGAGATTGTAGTACACAATGAGTTAAATGAAAGTACATCTTTACATTGGCACGGCTTGCTATTACCCAATCGGTACGATGGCGTTCCCAATCTTACTCAAATGCCTATAAAGCCCCATACTACTCACTTGTATAGGTTTGCTATTATACAACACGGCACACATTGGTATCATAGCCATAGTGGGCTGCAGGAGCAAATAGGAATGTATGGTAATTTTGTTATGAACAAAAAAGCAGACGACCCAAGCATAAGAAAAGGTATTGATGATTTGCCAACCATACCTGTTGTACTAAGTGAATGGACAGATGTAAAACCCGAAAATGTACATCGTATGTTGCACAATGCTACAGATTGGTTTGCTATACAAAAAGGTACTACACAAAGTTATACAGAAGCTATACGACAAGGGTATTTTAAAGCAAAAGTAAAAAATGAATGGAAGCGAATGAATGCAATGGATGTAAGCGATGTGTATTACGAAAAATTTTTAATGAATGGTAAAAATGAAAATCAACTTTCACAATTTAAGGGTGGTGATAAGATACGTTTAAGAATTTCAAACGGCGGTGCATCAACTTATTTTTGGCTTACGTATGCAGGTGGAAAAATAACCGTAGTAGCAAATGATGGAAACGATGTAGAGCCTGTAGAAGTAGATAGATTAATTATTGCAGTTTCGGAAACCTATGATGTGGTAGTTACTATTCCCGAAGGAAATACTTCGTATGAATTTTTAGCCACATCAGAAGACAGAACAAAATCTGCATCTTTATATTTAGGCGAAGGTATTAAGCAATTAACAACGCCATTACCAAAGCTAAAATATTTTGAAGGAATGAAAATGATGAATGGGATGATGAAGATGAATGGCAATTTGGATGATATGAATATGCAAATGAGTTTGAACCAAATGGATATGAATGTGGTGATGTATCCCGAAATTACAGGTGATGTGAAGAAGAAAACAGGTAAAATGGATGATATGAAAATGGGTGTAGAGCAGTACAACTCAAATGCACTATCCGATATCACTACATTAAATTATGCAATGCTTAAGGCACCCAATAAAACTAATCTTCCAAGCAATGCACCTGTAAAAGAATTAAAATTTCAATTGAGTGGAAATATGAATCGTTATGTGTGGAGTATAGATAATAAAGTAGTAAGCGAAGCCGATAAAATTTTAATACATAAAGGCGAAAATGTAAGAATAGTTTTATATAACGGTAGTATGATGCGTCACCCAATGCATTTACACGGCCATGATTTTCGTTTGCTAAACGGGCAAGGCGATTATGCACCACTAAAAAACATTGTAGATATTATGCCGATGGAAACTGACACCTTAGAATTTAATGCTAATGCAGAAGGAGATTGGTTTTTTCATTGCCATATTTTGTACCACATGATGAGTGGAATGGGCAGAGTATTTACTTATAAAGACCAAACACCTAATCCCGAAATACCAAATCCAAGATTAGCCCGTAGAAAATTATTTGCAGATGACAGGCGGTTTCATTTTATGGGAGAAAACGATTTTGCAACCAATGGAAATGATGGTATGGCTATGATAAGCAACACTCGTTGGAGCATAGGAACAGAATGGCGTTTGGGTTATCATGATATGCACGGCTACGAAACTGAAACACATATTGGAAGGTACATTGGTAAAATGCAATGGATAATGCCTTTCATTGGTTTTGATTGGCGGTACAGAAAATTAGGCATTAACCAAATTGAAAAAAATCTTTTCGGGCAAAAAAATACAAAAGATAACAGAACACAAGTAAGTGTTGGACTTGAATATACATTACCAATGTTAGTAAAATTTCAAACAGAAATTTATACAGATGGAAATATACGTTTGCAGTTAATGAGAGAAGATGTACCAGTGAGTAAGAGAATGCGTTTTAGTTTTATGGCAAATACCGATAAAGAATATATGGCAGGATTAAGATATATTGTTGGCAGAAATTTTTCTCTTTCCACACATTATGATAGCGATATGGGTATTGGTGCAGGTTTAAGGCTAAATTATTAAGCTATGAAAAGGGAATTCTTTTTTTGCTAACTCAGTTCAGTGTTTTTTCCTTAAAACCAGTAGCTAATTTGCATCAGAAGTCATTATATTTGCAGCACATGAAATTTTTCTTTTTTATAATGGGTTGTTTTATGCTTTACCTGTCCTGCATTCCTTGCAGTGATAGTATTGAGTGTAATGTAAAGACAGAAGTAAAAATTTCAACTGTCGCTAACCATCAGCAACATAGCCACGAAAAAGAGTCTTGTACACCTTTTTGTACCTGCTCATGCTGTGCAGTTTCAGTTTTTTTTGTACCCTTTACAAAAACACCCATTGCTAAAGAGGTGTTTCAATCTGTGAAATATCCTATGTACCTCATATCATTTACTGCCGAAGCACATTACTCTATCTGGCAGCCTCCGCAAATAGTTTAATTCTCTCTTTTTTAAATTAGTTGTATAGCCATTATTGGTATATACACCATCTAATCATTTATTATCCATTTTTAAAATGGCAACTAATAAAAAGTCCAAAAAGCCTAAACAGCATTTGGCGGTAAGAGCAATCAAAATCATTTTTATAACACTGGCTTGTGCCATTCTAATAGCGGCTATAGTACAAAGAATAAGGCACTATCGCTGGCATATAACCAAATAAAAAAATTATGCTTAATAAAATAATTCAATTCAGTATTAAAAATAAACTGGTAGTTGGTGGCGGCACATTGCTCCTAATAATATGGGGTTTGTGGAGTGCATCTAAATTACCTGTAGATGCTTTACCCGATGTAACCAATAACCAAGTTGTTGTTATAACTCAAGCCCCCACACTAGCAGCTCAAGAGGTAGAGCAATTTATAACTTATCCTGTAGAAAGAGCATTATCTAATGTACAGGGTATTGAAGAAATGCGTTCTTTTTCTCGGTTTGGATTGAGTGTTATAACCGTAGTATTTAAAGAAGATATGGATATTTATTTTGCCCGACAATTATTAGCAGAAAAACTAAAAATTGCGGCAGAAGAAATTCCTAAAGGATTAGGTAGCCCAGAAATGGGTCCGGTTACTACAGGTTTGGGAGAAATTTATCAGTACGTTATCCATCCAAAAAAAGGTAGTGAACAAAAATATTCTGCCATGGATTTAAGAACCATGCAAGACTGGATTGTTGGTCGCCAGTTAACAGGTATTTCTGGTGTAGCAGAAGTATCTGGGTTTGGCGGTATTAGCAAACAATACGAAGTTGCTGTAAGCCCCGAAAAGTTAAAAGCTATGAATGTAACCATACCAGAAATATTTACAGCTCTTCAAAAAAATAACGAAAATACTGGTGGTGCTTATATTGATAGAAAACCAAATGCTTATTTTATACGAGGTGTAGGGTTGGTAAAATCATTTGCAGATATTGAGCAAATTGTAATAAAAAAACAAAATGGTATTCCCGTTTTAATCAAAGATGTTGCTGCTGTACAATTTGGCTCACCGCCAAGGTATGGAGCCATGACGTATAATGGCAAAAAAGAAGTAGTTGGCGGTATTGTAATGATGATGAAAGGTGCTAATAGTGCCTCTGTAGTTCAATTGGTAAAAGAGCGAATGAAAACCGTTCAAAAATCATTACCCGATGATGTAGAAATTGAAGCATTTTTAGACCGTACTAATTTAATCGACCGTGCCATTAATACCGTAAAAACAAATTTAATAGAAGGAGCATTACTTGTATTGTTGATATTGGTATTATTTTTAGGAAACCTAAGAGCAGGTTTAATAGTTGCATCAGCCATTCCTTTGTCATTATTATTTGCATTGGCTTTAATGAATTTATTTGGGGTAAGTGCAAACTTGATGAGCCTTGGTGCAATAGATTTTGGATTAATTGTAGATGGTGCAGTAATTATTGTAGAAGCTACACTGCATTACTTAGGCAACCAAAAAAATGCAGGCAAACTCACACAACTTCAAATGGATAATGCTGTAGAAGGCAGTGCAAAAAAAATGATGAGCTCTGCAGCTTTTGGCCAAATCATTATTTTAATTGTATACTTACCCATACTATCCTTACAAGGGGTAGAAGGAAAAATGTTTAGACCAATGGCAGAAACAGTAGCATTCGCCATTTTGGGAGCATTACTCCTTTCGCTTACCTACATACCTATGATGAGTGCATTATTTCTTTCAAAAAACGCCCAACATAAAAGAAATTTTTCTGATAAAATGATGGACTTTTTTCAACGAGGTTATGCACCGCTATTAAAAGGAGCTCTTAAAATAAAATATTTAGTTTTATCTATTGCAGTAGCATTTTTAATCATATCCATTTTTATTTTTAAAAATATGGGGGGAGAATTTATACCTACATTAGAAGAAGGCGATTATGCTATTGAATTTGTATTGCCTCAAGGTTCATCTCTATCTCAAACAACCGAAACAGTGATGATGGCAGAACGAATGTTGATGAAATTTCCGGAAGTAAAAATGGTGGTAGGCAAAACAGGAGCAGGCGATGTTGCTACCGATCCTATGCCACCAGAAGCATCTGACTTAATGGTTATATTAAAAGATAAAAAAGAGTGGAAATCAAAAATTGGTTTTTATGAACTGGCAGACGAAATGAGAGAAAAGCTATCTACCATCCCAGGTATTATTGCCGAACCAAGTCAACCTATTCAAATGCGTTTTAACGAGTTGATGACAGGTATTAGGCAAGATGTTGCCATTAAAATATTCGGCGAAAATTTGGATAGCCTAGTTGCTTACGCTGATAAAGTTGCAAAAGTAATTGGTGCCATAAAAGGTATTACACAACCGCAGGTAGAACGGGTTGATGGTTTACCACAAATTACCATTGAATACGACAGAGCAAAACTTGCAGGCTATGGATTAAACATTGAAGATATAAATCATGTAATAAGTACGGCATTTGCAGGCGAAGAGGCTGGTGTTGTTTTCGAAAATGAAAGAAAGTTTGATTTAGTATTGCGGTTAGATAGTGCACACCGTACCAATCTTGATGATGTAAGCAATTTATTTGTACCGTTGAGTGATGGTAATCAAATTCCATTATCGCAGGTAGCAAACGTTTCTTTTAAAACTGGTCCAGCACAAATAAGCAGAGAAGCAGGCAAACGCAGAATTTATGTAAGTTTTAATGTAAGCGGTAGAGATGTTGCCAGTGTGGTGGAGGAAGCTCAACAAAAATTAAATAAAAAAATAAAATTGCCAGCAGGTTATTATTACACTTATGGGGGAACTTTTGAAAATTTACAAAAAGCATCTGCAAGGTTAATGGTCGTTGTGCCGTTAGCGTTACTGCTTATTTTCTTTATGCTCTACTTTACTTTTAATTCTGTAAAAGATGCTTCATTAATATTTACAGCAATACCAATGAGCGCCATTGGCGGTGTGTTTGCATTATTAATAAGAGGAATGCCATTTAGTATTTCGGCAGGTGTTGGTTTTATTGCGTTGTTTGGTGTAGCGGTATTAAATGGTATTGTTTTAATAAGCACTTTTAACCAGCTAGAAAAAGAAGGGATGAACGATATTTGGCAACGAGTATTGGAAGGAACAAAAATAAGATTACGACCTGTTTTAATGACAGCATCTGTTGCTGCGTTAGGGTTTATTCCCATGGCTTTTTCAAGCGGTGCAGGTGCCGAGGTACAAAAACCTTTAGCAACAGTTGTAATTGGAGGTTTAATAACAGCTACGCTTTTAACATTAATTGTACTGCCTTGTCTGTACATTATCTTTTCTAAAAAAAATAAAAGAGTGAAAATAAAACCAGTGGCTGTAATTATTGCTGTTCTTATTTTATGTACATCCAATTCTATTCTTGCACAACAGCAAAGTGTAAAACGAGTACCTGTAAGTGAAGTAATTACAATGGCTAAAAACAATTTGTTGTATGATATAAATAAGCAACAGATAGAAAGAGGGAAAGCACAAATAACTACATCGATGGCATATCCAAAAACTGGGGTATTTGCAGAGAATGAAGACTTACGGCCAAGTGATAGAAAAGGTATTTTAAAAATGGGTGTATCGCAAAGTATTGCATGGCCAGGTTTGTACAAAGCACAGAAAAATTTGTACGGCGAACAATTAAAATACTACGAAAAAAATATTGCAGCTATTGATGTTGATATAAAAAAAGATGTACGTACTGTTTATTATCAGCTTTGGTATTTGCAAGATAAACAACTGTTGTTTCTGCGTTTAGATAGCATTTACAAATCGCTTAGTAAAGCAGCTATTTTAAAAGTAAAAACTGGCGACAGCCCAGGTTTAGATAGCATTTCTGCCAATGTAAGAATGGCAGAATTACAGGCCATGCTGCAACAAGTTGGTAACGATGTGCAAATACAGCAACAAGTATTAATGCAGTTACTAAATACTCAACAAGCCATGTTGCCACTAATGTTGCCGTTGCAAAAAATGGAAATGCTTGGTGCATTAAAAGACAGCCTTCATCCTTTATTAACGTTGCAATCGCAAAACATCAACATTGCAAATGCAGGAATTGATGTAGTAAAAAATGAAAATAAACCAGAGTTTTCTGGTCGTTTTTTTAGCCAACGTTTGTATGGTTCTAAAGATCCGTTTACAGGTTTTTCTGTGTCGGCAGGGTTTCCAATTTTTGGTGCAAAGGCTTATCGTAATAAAGTAAAAGTGGCACAGGCAGATATGGCTGTACAGCAGAAACAATTTGATTATAACAAGCAGGTATTAAGCACCCAACAATTGCAAATGCAACAAGAAGTTGAACGAAATAAAACTATGCTTTTGTTTTATGAAACATCTGGCTTAAAACAAGCCGATAAAATTATTAAAGCAGCATCATTAGCTTATAGAGCAGGTGAAATAAGTTTTGCCGAATTATCACAATTTCTTACACAAGCAATAGAAATTCAAAAAAATTATTTAGAGAATCTAAATGTGTATAATCAATCTGTTATTCAATACAATTATTACATCAATCAATAAAAAATTAAAGATGAATAAGTTTTTAAGTACAATAATATTTTTTGCAAGTTTTGTTTTAGTAAACTCTTGTGCAAATAAAACTGAAGCCGTAGAGCAAGATAAAACTGCCGAAGCAAAACCCAAAGATGAAACCGCAGATGAACATGCAAACCCAAATACTGCAACCCTTACCGATGAACAAATACAAAGCATAGGTGTAGAGTTAGGCACAATTGAACAAAAACAATTAACAGCAGCCGTTAAAGTAAATGGAGTGCTTAAAGTGCCTAATCAAAATAAAGCAAGTGTAAATTCTATTTATAGCGGTGTTATAAAATCGCTACTAGTACAGCCTGGTAGTTATGTTTCAAAAGGGCAAACTATTGCCACTATTGCCAATCCAGAATTTATACAGGCACAAAGCCAATACCTTGGTGTTAATGCCAAAATTTCATTTGCCGAACTAGAAGTAAAAAGGCAAAAAGAATTAAATGCTGGTAATGCAGGAGCATTAAAAAATCTGCAATCGGCAGAAACAGAACTAAGAAGTTTAAGAACATTGAAATCGACTCTGGCTCAACAAATACAATTAATGGGTATCAATCCTTCATCATTACGCAATGGCAGGTTAGTTTCTGTATTATCCGTTCATAGCCCAATAAGCGGTGTAGTAAGTAATGTAATGGTAAAAATGGGAAGCTACGTAGATGTTACCACTGCCGTTGCCGAAATAGTTGATAACAGTCAACTGCATCTTGATTTATTTGTGTACGAAAAAGATTTACCTAAACTAAAAAATAATCAAACCATTCATTTTACAGTTACCAACAATCCAGAAAAAGAATACGATGCACAAATATATTCACTGGGTTCATCGTTTGAAGGAGATAGTAAAGCAATTTCGGTTCATGCAAAAGTGCAGGGTCTTAAAACAGGTTTAATTGATGGAATGAATGTTACGGCTGTAATAAGTTTGGAACAAAATACTGTACCTGCTCTACCTACCGAAGCTATAATAACGGTTGATGGGAAAGATTATATTTTTGTACTTGCTGGTAACTATGCAGAAGATGAAAATAAAAAAAGTAAAGGCGATAGTTTAAAGCAAACTACTGTGGCTACTGAAAAATATAAAGAAGGAGAAAAAAAGGAAGAAAAAAAAGGAAAAACATTTGAACGTATACCAGTTGCAAAAGGCACTACAGATGTTGGTTATACCGAAATAACATTACTAAAGGAAATACCTATCGGTGCCAAAATTGTGGTTAAAGGTGCTTTTTTTGTATCTGCTAAAATGACCAATTTAGAAGAGGAGTAAAGCAACTGAATTAATTTATGATTAGTATATATTGCAATGACGAAAATAAACTGATAAAGCTCATAATAATTAACAATACTAAAACAAAACAGCATGTATTTTTACATTCGTAAAATTATTAAAAATGAAAATGAACAGATTAAATTGTTGGAAGTGTGTAGTAATGCTTGCCTCCGTTTTAGGAATGGCAAGTGCGTTCAGGTCTTAACAACAAATACACAATTATTATAAAAGGTTGCTGGTAGAAATATCAGCAACCTTTTTTATTAAATTAAATAAGATGGACAACAGAAAACAACATTGGGAAAATTTATTTACAACTAAAGCACCCAACGAAGTAAGTTGGTTTCAGGAATATCCAAAAACTTCTATGGAGTTTTTGGAGCTTTTTAAATTGCCTCTAACTGCCAATATTATTGACATTGGTGGTGGCGATAGTAATTTAGTAGATGCACTTTTAGCCAAAGGCTATCAAAATATTTGGGTATTAGATATTTCAGTGGCAGCACTAAACAGGGCAAAAAATCGCTTAGGTGAAAAAGCAAATTTCGTCCATTGGGTTGTTACCGATGTTACAGAATTTGAACCACCAGTACAGTTTGATTTTTGGCACGACAGGGCAGCCTTTCATTTTCTTACCAGCGAAGAAGCTATTAATAAATATATAGCAATTGCTGAAAAAGGAATAAGTGATAAAGGCTATTTGGTTTTAGGTACATTTTCAGAAAATGGACCCGAAAAATGCAGTGGCTTACAAATTCAACAATACAATGAAGCATCGATGAGTGCAAGATTTGAAATTGCTTTTGACCGTATTAAGTGTATAACCGAAAATCATACAACACCATTTAATACCCTACAGAATTTTTTGTTTTGCAGCTTTAAAAAAAAATAATTAATTTCAGATAGAAGAAATGTAATACAAATACTAACCGAGCCTTTCAAAGCACTACAAAATAAAGTTTTTGCAAAGCTATATTTAGCACAAACTATTAGTTTATTAGGTGATGCTTTTTCGTGGGTTGGGTTAGCATTGTTAGCCTATCAGATAGACAAAGAACGTTCCCCTATCATACTTGCAACAGCACTTACTTTAAGGGTTACAGCGTTCATTATTTTTTCGCCATTCGCAGGTGTGGTTGCAGATAAAGTGGATAGAAAAAAGATTTTGTACATTACCCATTTTATAAGAATGGCAATTATTTCTTGTCTGCCATTCATCAATGCAGAATGGCAAATTTATGTGTTGGTATTTTTATTAAATGTGTTCAATGCTTTTTTTACACCAACTTACCGTGCCGTAATTCCACAAATAATAGAGGGAAAATATTTTAGAGAAGCCATTGGTTTATCCACCGCAACTTTTCAGCTATTAGGCATTTTAGGCCCAGCATTGGCAGGTGTTGTAGCCGTTTGGTTAGGTGCAAAACAAATCTTTTTTTTAGATGCGGTTTCATTTATTGTAGCTGCTATTTTAATTCTCTCTATCCCAAAACAGGAATTACAAAAAGGTGTTTCAGCAGAGGCACAACAATCACACAACACTTGGGGCGATGTTATAAAAGGCATCCGTTTATTATTTGGCAATAAAGTATTACGCTTTGCATTAAGTATAGAATTTGTAAGTGCTATTGCAGGAGCAATGATTTTAGTAAATACCATCAGCCATATAAAAAACGGATTATTGTTAGATGATAAATATTATGGTTGGGCAATGGCAATTTTTGGCATAGGTGCAGCCATTGCCGCATTTTTATTAGGCAGTTTAGATAAATCAAAAACAAGAAGTGTATCATTAATAAGCGGTGCATTATTATTAGGCTTATCAATTTGCTTTGCCAACTATGTTTCTTACCCTGTACTTATTATTTTTTGGTTGTTAGCAGGTTTAGGACAAAGCCTTGCCGAAATGCCATCAGAGACTTTAATAGCAGAAAATATTGCTTCGCAAGACCAAGGCAAAGTCTATGGTTCACACTTTGCATTTTCACATTTATGGTGGGCAATCGCTTATCCCATTGCAGGATATTTTGGCACTCATTATCCAAGCAGAGAATTTTTATATGGCGGCATACTCACATTAATTTTTGCTATTGCTGCAACTTTAATTTTCAAATCAGTAAATAATAAATAATTACACAAAATGGCACATCAACATAAATACGATGCACAAGGCAAGCAACTTTGTTGCACCCAACAAGAAAAAATTTATGCCAATGCAGGTGCATCAGCATTATTAAAAGATGGACATCCAAAAGATGATGGACACAACCACGAAGAACACGGCGATGATGATGGACACGACCACGAGGGCAGCAATCAAACAACTCTGCAAATGTTTTTGTCAGCAATCATTTCACTTTGTTTGTTACTTGTTGCAATTGCTTTTGATAATTGGATAGTACAAATTTGGTTTACAGGTTGGGTAAGAATAGTTTGGTATGTCATAGCATTTTTGCCGGTAGGTTTTCCTGTAATGAAAGAAGCAGTTGAAAGCATTGGTAAAGGCGAAATATTTTCAGAATTTTTATTGATGTGCATTGCAACTATTGGTGCATTTGCCATTGGGCAATATCCCGAAGCTGTTACAGTAATGTTGTTCTATGCCATTGGCGAAGTATTTCAGACATTAGCAGTAAAAAGAGCAAAGACAAACATCAAAACTTTGCTTGACCAGCGACCAGATGAAGTAACTATTTTAGAAAATAACCACCCCAAAACCGTTAAAGCCGAAGGGGTAAACATTGGCGATATTATACAATTAAAGTCAGGCGAAAAATTAGGATTAGATGGAGAGCTAATTTCCGAAACTGCATCATTCAACACCGCAGCACTCACAGGCGAAAGTAAACCCGACACCAAAGCAAAAGGCGAAACCGTGTTGGCAGGAATGATAAACCTGAACACAGTTGCACAGGTAAAAGTTACCACCGCTTACACCGATAGTAAACTTTCAAAAATTTTAGAGTTAGTACAAAACGCCACTGCACAAAAAGCACCAACAGAATTATTCATTCGCAAGTTTGCAAAAATCTACACCCCTATTGTTGTGTTTCTTGCAATAGCAATTTGTATAGTGCCAATATTGTTTGTGCATGATTATGTGTTTAGAGATTGGTTATATAGGGCGTTGATTTTCTTAGTTATCTCTTGCCCTTGTGCATTGGTTATTTCAATTCCGTTAGGATATTTTGGCGGTATTGGTGCAGCAAGTAAAAACGGAATACTATTTAAAGGCAGTAATTTTTTAGACATCATTGCCAACATAAAAAATGTAGTGATGGATAAAACAGGCACTATGACCGAAGGCGTTTTTAAAGTGCAGGAAGTAGTTATAAAACCAGAGTTTAACAAAGATGAAATACTGCAAATGGTAAACGCTTTAGAAAGCCAAAGTACTCACCCTGTAGCAACAGCCATTCAACAACACGTTGGTAATATCAACATAGCAATAAAATTAAATGCAGTAGAAGAAATTGCAGGGCATGGATTAAAAGCAGAAGTGAATGGTAAAGAATTATTGGTAGGAAATTTTAAGTTGATGGATAAGTTTTCTATTCAATACGATATAGACCCATCAACAATAGTTTATACTTTAACTGCCATTGCTTACGACAAAAAATTTGCAGGCTACCTCACCATTGCCGACAGTATAAAAGAAGATGCACAGGAAGCGGTAAACAAACTGCATAGCATGAATGTAAAAACAACCATGCTAAGTGGCGACAAAACAAACGTAGTAAAATTTGTTGCAGATAAATTAGGAATAGATAATGCTTTCGGTGATTTGTTGCCAGAGGATAAAGTAAATAAAGTAAAAGAAATTAAAAACCGAAACGAAACCGTAGCCTTTGTAGGCGATGGCGTAAACGATGCACCAGTAGTAGCGTTGAGCAATGTAGGCATTGCAATGGGTGGCTTAGGAAGCGATGCAACAATTGAAACTGCCGATGTAGTTATACAAGATGATAAGCCCAGTAAAATTGCTATGGCAATAAATATAGGTAAGCAAACAAAGCGTATTGTTTGGCAAAATATTACACTTGCATTTGCAGTAAAAGCAATTGTATTGGTATTAGGTGCAGGTGGTTTAGCAACAATGTGGGAAGCAGTTTTTGCAGATGTTGGAGTAGCATTGTTAGCAATATTAAATGCAGTGAGGATACAGCGAATGAAGTTTTAAACCATAGTTAAATACTGCTTTTATGAAACTTTTTAAAATTTTGGCAAGCCTTTTTTTATAGTAATATTTTGAATATCTATAGTTTAAAAATCTTGCTCATTAATAAAATATTTTATTCCGTTCCCTATAGGGTCGGGCTTTTCGTTGCAATCTTCTACGAAGGATTTTCACTGCAATCCCTAACGGCTTGTTATAAGATTCAATAAAAATAATTTTATAGACTCGGCACAGTACACCCGTCTTATTTCTTTTACGCCTGCGGCAAATAAGCCGGGAGAACTGTGCCGGATAATGATATTGGAAATTGAGATTGCTTCGTACCTCACCAAACACAATTCCAGCTACTTCAAATTATAAAGACTCCACAAAGTAGATTTTATAAAAATCTATTTTTAAAAACCCCTTCATCCTTATCTATCGCAAAATTCTTGACAGGTTTTGTAAAAGCAAGGTCTGCACCTGCGTTGCCACTTCGGTTTGCCATAGGTTTTATAAAAAATATACGCTTCGCTTTCGTTGCTTTTGCGGCATAAACCGCTTCGCTTTTTATTCCACAGTCAACGAAATATTTTTCACAAAAACCTTGCTTTTCCAAAAGCCTGTTTCAAGGCCGGGTTGCTACGATTAGAACGAACGAGGCGTATGCCGAGTTAAAATATTTTAAACAATTAAAATTTACAATCATGGAAATGACAGCAAGATTAACAGGTAATGCAAAAATTAGCACCCTGAAAAACGACAAACAAGTGGTAAACTTTAGCGTAGCTATTAACGACAGCTACAAAGCAAAAGGCAGTACCGAGCCAACAAAAATTGTAACCTATGTACAGTGCAATTATTGGGTAAACCCTGGCATTGCACAATGGCTTACCAAAGGCTCATTGGTAGAGTTACAAGGCAGGGTTGGTGTAAATGCCTACATGGGCAAAGATGGAGAAGCTAAAGCCACACTTACTTTTCACGTAAACAGCATTAAACTTCATGGAAAATCAAATGGTAGTGATGCAACAACAGCACCAGTAGTACCAATGGCTACAGCGGTTGCGGCAGTAGCAGATGATTTACCATTTTAACTCAATTGGCATCCCGTCAAAAAAAATGATGGGATGTTTTTATTTTTTATTCATTTTAAAATTTACAATTATGGCACACAACATTAATTTTAACGAGCAAACAGGCAAACACAGTTTTTTTAGTGTTAAAGAAAAAGCATGGCATAACTTAGGGCAGATAGTGGAAGACTATCCCACAAGCAAAGAAGCGTTGCAATTTGCAGGGCTTGATTTTGAAGTATTGAAAAGACCCAATATTCATAAATTGGATAATGGCGAAGAAATTATTTCAACCAATTCATTTTATACATATCGACCAGATGCTAATGCCATTTTAGGCGACCGCTTGGGCAAAGATTATGAAGTGGTACAAAACATTGGTGCATTTAGTTTCTTTGATGCAATTGTTGGTGGCGATGGTATTCAATATGAAACCGCTGGTGCACTAGGCAAAGGCGAAAAGATTTTTATTACTGCTAAACTACCCGGCTATATTAAAGTGGGTAGTCATGATTTAATTGAAAAATATTTATTTCTTACAACATCCCATGATGGGTTTGGCAGTATTATGGCAGCATTTACACCTACCAGAATTGTTTGTAATAATACATTGAATGTGGCTTTAAAAAATTGCAGCAATTCAATTAAAATTCGCCATACTGCCAATGCAAAAGAACGATTGGAAGAAGCACATAAAGTAATGGGTATTGCTAATCAGCTTTCTCAACAATTGGAAGGGATATTTAACCAATGGGCAACCGTTCGTATTACTGATAAGGAAGTACAAAAATTGATACAAATGGCAATGGTGCCAAACAAAGAAGTATTACATAATATTCAAAATGGTGATTTGGATGAGCTATCAACCTGCTTTAAAAATATGTGTGATGATGTGTATGAGTATAATATGACCAGCCCCACACAACAAACCGAAACTACAATGGGGACTGTGTTTGGAGCATATAATGCAATAACAGGTTACTTCCAAAATGTTAGAAATTATAAAGATGATGAAGCCAAAATGAAATCATTATTATATGGCGGAACAGGACAGCTAAGAACGCAAAAGGCTTTTAACCTTTGTGAAAGTTTTGTAAAGAGTGAGTTAGAATTTTATAACTAAACACTTTTAAGGGGCATTGCAAAATGCCCCTTACTCTTAAAAAAAGCTGCACCGCAACAGTGTTGCAGAGTTTATAAAATGGCGGTGCAGCTTAGGGATTGTTTTTAACTATCAATAATTAATTCTTTTAATCTTATGATTTCTTTATCACAATAATACTCCCATTCACCTAATACTTTAGAAAAGCATTTAGTATCTATACGTTTTTGGTATTCATCCTCAAGAATTAGGATAATTTCACTAAGAATTTTGCAATCTGCAAATGAATTGTCTGTTATTAAAATATTCCCAAATTCTGTATAAATATTTCTGTATTGCTTTCTCATTGCATCTGTTTCTGCGTCAACTGTCCCAAAAACATACTCCCCAATATGCCCACATTTCATAACTTTTATTGGGCTAAAAGAGTTGAAAGCCTGAGTTATAAAATCGTTTATGGATAACAAAGATGTTTGCGGTTCAATTACGGTAGATGAACCTATAAGGAATGGTAAGGTTAATCCGTTATGAACATACCCTTTACCTTCAAAATGTGTTAATACATTATACCAATTCACTAATTTAAGATTAATACATTATCAATAATATAGAATATTTTTTCTTCATTAATTCTACCACAAAGTTCCCCATTTGGCTCTGAAGCGGCAAATGAAATTCCGGCATAAACCGCTTCGCTATTTATTCCGTTGCTTCATTGCCTTGGTCGCCAAAAGGCGGCGATAGTTTCATAATTAATTTTTAAACAATTAAAACATTATGTTATGGAACAGTTATTAAATTTAGCAGCATTGACAACAGTAGCAGAGGTAGAGTTGATTTACAAATCAAGAGTAAAGCCTTCTGAAAGGCCATTGGTAAACAGTTCAAGTAAATGTTACCAATTACTGCTGCAAACATGGGATGAAAACAAGATTGATTTTGTAGAACAGTTTAAAATTTTATTACTTAACAGATGTAACCGTGTATTAGGTATTTATGAACTTTCAAGTGGCGGTATCACTGGAACAGTTGCAGATGTACGATTGGTAATGACGGCTGCATTAAAGGCAAATGCAGTTGCTATTATTTTATCACATAATCACCCAAGTGGCAACCTTAAACCAAGCAGATCTGATATAGAACTTACAGCAAAAATTAAAGAAGCTGGAAAGTATTTGGACATTCAGGTATTAGACCATATAATTGTTACTAGCGAAAGTTATTACAGCTTTGCTGATGAAGGGGCGTTGTAGCCCCTTTTTTTATTAACCATTTACCATGCTTCTGACCCAATTTTTGTATTTTTAATAAAATATAAAGTTGCAATGAGTAGAATTTTAATACGTGAAGATTATTACAATATGATGCTTGAAATTATTGAACTGGAAAGAATTAGTGTTGGTGATTATATTGAAACCAAATACGAAGAATTTAAAACAAAGAATACTCATTTTATTGAGATTTTATATAAGGACATTAATAGAGTATTAGAAGGATTACTTAAAGATGGTGAAGGTGATTTAGTTGAAAAAGATGGAGATTGGGTAGAAGAATATGGCGATTTGAAACTATCTGGTCCACTAAATAATTTACATTACGCATTAATGGGACTTCATCAAATGAAAGTTGAAAAAATGTTTGAAACAATTCAGCATCCCAATGAGTTTATTGCTAAGATGGATAACTTTGAAACTGACTTTCTAAATATAGATTATAACACCCCAGAATATAATAAAAAACTTTCCGACTTAAATAAGCGGTTAAAAAACTTTAGAAAGGGAATTGTAACAACACAAGAAGCAGGTAATAAAAAGATACGAAAACCTATCCCACAAGAAAAGAAAGTCAGGGCATTTTTACAAAAAGAAATTAATTCGCAATGCCCTTTTTGCCCGAGTGAGGATGTCGGATATTTTGAGATTCACCACATTGATGAAGACCCTTCTAACAATGAAATAAATAACCTCTTGTTATTATGCCCCACATGCCATTCAAAAATCACAAAAGGTGATATAAGTATTAATGAAGTTCTCTTGATTAAACAAAACGGTAAGCAAAAACAAAATGAAATTGAATTTGTATCTGTAGTTATTGACGAAGCAAAATGTTCATGGCAAAATAATAAAATAGAAAATGTATTTTACAGAAAAAAATCAAAAGAAAAATTAGTTCCAATTTTTAATTTCACCCTACTTAACCATTCAGATAAAACTGTAATTTTAAAACGGTTTAATGTAAAAGCAAAGCAAATTTTTAGTGGTATTAATGGAATACCCCCTGCATCTGTTTTAAAACCAATTGCTCAATATTTTATTGTAGTAGATTACTCAGTGGAAGGAACTCAGCTTGTTTTATCCGAACCTATTCAAATTCCGTCACAGCAACCCGTTCTTTTTCAGGTTGCGGTTGTAGAACAAGGAATGAATGAGTATATGTTTTTTGACCATGCAACAAAATTGAATTTTATATTTGAATTAAGCAATAATATACAATTAGCCGCCCCTTCTATTTTGTTAAATTGTGAAAATGAAAATCAAAAAATAAAAGTCTATCAACTCTCATAAAAATTATTCTATAATATTAAAAATGATGCAAATTCATACCACAATAAAAGCTTTTGTTCCAGTATCGATAGTTAATGAATTCAGGAATAATTTAGCTGAAAAGGGAATTAAATCTTCGGTAGAAATTGATGAAGGAGAATGGTCTAATTTTTCAGGTGATGAAATTGCTGATATAATTGTTTTTATTAAAGAACATAAAACTGAATTAATTGTAGCAGGGTTATTAGTTCCGATAACTTATGATGTTTTAAAATTTGCAATTGCCTCAATGTGGAAAGCTTTAAAAAAAGCAATATTTAAAACTGAGGATAAGGAAGAATTTCAGAAAAAACATATATCGTTGAGGGTTCAAGATGCAGATGGAAAGCTTGTTAATTTAGAGATAGAAGGCAATATACCCGAGGGGCAGATAGAAGTAATATTAGACAAAGCTTTTCGGTACTTAGATAAAGACAAAAAAGAAGACTTATTTACAAATACAGATTTCGTAAATAGCATTAATAATCAACGATCCGTTCAGCTTATTTATAACGCTGAAACAGATATGTGGGAACCTGTTAATTATACCGAACTACGAAAACAATGGGATGATTTAATGCGTAAAATTGATGAATTAGATTCCTGAAAAATCACTTTTCCATAGTCACATTTTCTTTCATTATATACATGGCTAAAATATAGCCATCTGCCATTTAATATTGATATAAAATTTACCTTTACATCCTGATAGATTAATAGTGAAAAAGATTAGTGATGCAAACGATAATTAATAACAATAGTCGGCGTATTTTATTTCTATATTTCTACAATAGAATATTTTTAAAGCATCTTTTTTCAAATTCTCCAACAACTAAATTTTACAAGGGCTTAATGTGCCTGGCTTTGCACATGGCAAGATGTACAAACGTTATACGTTTGGGGCATCTTGCCCTTCACTCCGAAGTCGTTTCGGGATTGTGAAAGATACTTAAAATTGAAATAGACTTTTTAAATTTAGAGATATGAAGAAGTTGGAAAGTGAAGTGAGAAATAAAATGGTAGTGGTAAGGATGAATGAAACTGAATTTGAACAGGCAGAAAAATTCAGAAAAAAAACTACTGAAAGATACTTGAGTACTTATGTTAGAAAATTGAGTTTGCAAAAACCTCTCACAGTAAAGTACAGAAACGAAAGTGCCGATGATTTTTTGCTGGATATGCTAAACCTGAAAAAAGAACTCAATGCCATCGGTAACAATTTTAACCAGGCGGTGCATAAACTACACCTGCTGGATAAGATACCGGAGTTCAGGGCTTGGGCGCAGCAGTATGATGGTTTGCAAAAAGTATTAATCTGCAAAGTGGAAGAAATAAAATTACGGATGAATCAACTCTATGAGCAATGGTTGCAAAAATAACTACACCGAAAAGTATTGAAGCTGCACTCAACTACAACGAAAAGAAAGTGCAGAAAGGAAATGCTATTTGTTTACAAGCCGCTAATTATTTAAACGATGCAAAGAATATGAATTTTTATCAAAAATTATATGGCTTTGAAAGACTGAATAGTTTGAATGAAAGAGCTACTACTAAGACGCTGCATGTATCACTCAATTTCGACCCATCAGAAAAGCATTCCACTGAAAAGCTGGTAAACATTGCTAACCAGTACATGCAAAAGATAGGTTTTGGAGAGCAACCTTTTCTTGTTTACAAGCATGAAGACGCAGGGCATCCACACATTCACATTGTAAGCACCACTATTAAAAAAGATGGCAGCAGAATTAATACGCATAACATCGGCCGAAACCAATCTGAAAAAGCAAGGAAGGAAATTGAGCAAACATATGGCTTAGTAAAAGCAGAAAGACAGCAGCAATTAATCAAGCCAGGAATTAAACCAGTTGATGTAGAAAAAGCGATTTATGGAAAGTCGGAAACAAAGCGAAGTATCTCCAATGTAGTAGGTGCAATATTCAGTCAATATAAGTTTACTTCTTTGGCAGAATTTAATGCGACATTGAAACAGTTTAATGTGGTTGCAGACAGAGGAAAAGAAGAAGGAAGAATATATAAAAGCCGTGGATTAGTTTATCGCATACTTGATGCAAATGGAAATAAAGCAGGTGTTCCTATCAAAGCAAGTTCTATTTCCTGCAAACCAATATTAGATAACCTGGAAAAGAAATTTGTTGCAAATGAAACCGCAAAGGAATCCCTTAAATCATTTGTAAAAATAAAACTGGATGATTGCCTTTCGCAATCGCCTTCTACAATGAAAGAACTGGTGGAGCATTTGAAACAGAAAAATATCTACACCCTGCTTCGCCAGAATGCGGAAGGAAGATTGTATGGAATCACTTTTGTTGACAATCAGAATAAAGTTGTTTTTAATGGAAGTGATTTGGGCAAAGGATATAGTGCTGCTGCTTTGCAAAGCAAGTTGGCAACTGGCAATGAAAAATCTATTTCACAGGATGAAACAAAAGACAGTAGTTCAGCTAGTTCAATAAACAAAGAAATGAGCCAGCAAAAACAACAGAGTAAAACTATTACCACAACTGCTAAAAGCGAAGGGTTATTAGATATACTATTATCCACAAAAGAGCAATATGATAACACACCAAACAATTTGTTGAAAAAGAAAAGAAAGAAAAAGAGGAAACATGATTTATAAAACATAAAATAATTGTTATGTCACTTACAGGAGAGAACGAACAGGGGTTGCGGAAAATAGTTGACCTCACAAGATTTACCAGCATCTTTATTTTGCTGTTGCATTTTTATTATTACTGCTACACAGCATTTGTACAATGGGAAATTAAAAGTATCATCACCGACAGGCTGATGGCAAACATCATGCACACTGGCTTATTCAGCAGTCAATATACTTCTAAGTTTTTAGCCGTTGGGTTATTGATAATTTCTTTGTTGGGGGCACAAGGGAAGAAGGATGAAAAAATAAATAAACGAAGCATCGCAGCATATTTGCTCATTGGCCTGTTACTTTTCTTTGGCAGCAATTGGTTCTTTCGGTTAAATGAGGATATTGAAACAGTAGCGATTGTTTACATGATAGTAACAGGCATTGGCTTTTTATTAATACTGGCTGGCGGTAATTTACTCAGTCGTTTAATCAAATTAAATTTATCCGATGATGTTTTTAATTCACTCAATGAAACCTTTCCGCAGGAAGAACGGTTAATCTCCAATGAATATTCCATCAACCTGCCTGCCCGTTACAATCTCAAAAACAGGATTAGAAAAAGCTGGATAAATATCATCAACCCTTTCAGGGGTTTGTTGGTTATTGGTAGCCCTGGTTCTGGTAAAAGTTGGTTTGTAATTCAGCATGTGATAAAACAGCATATTGAAAAAGGCTTTGCCATGTTTGTGTATGATTTCAAGTACGATGACCTTTCTAAAATTGTTTACAATTGGCTGCAGCAAAATAAACACAACTATTCAGTGAAACCATCTTTCTATGTAATCAACTTTGATAACCTTTCTGTATCACACCGCTGCAATCCGCTTGACCCAAATAGTATGAATGATATTACCGATGCAACAGAAAGTGCCAGAACAATTTTGTTAGGCTTGAATAGGGAATGGATTAACAAGCAGGGAGATTTTTTTGTGGAATCACCTATAAACTTCGTTACGGCTGTTATTTGGTTTCTGAGAAAATATGCTGATGGCAAATATTGCACCCTGCCGCATGTAATAGAATTGATGCAGGCAGAATATGATGAACTGTTTCCGGTACTAAATACACAACCCGAAATTGAAGTGCTGGTAAATCCATTTATCACTGCTTACCAAAACGATGCGATGGAACAATTAGAAGGACAGGTTGCATCTGCAAAAATTGGTATGGCAAGGCTTTCTGCACCGCAGTTGTATTGGGTGCTGAGTGGCAATGATTTTACATTGGACATTAATAACCCCAAGCATCCAAAAATTGTTTGTGTGGGTAACAACCCTGAGAAGCAGCAGATATACGGTGCTGTATTGTCGTTGTATGTTTCCCGGTTGGTGCGGCAGGTAAATAAAAAGGGTATGCAGAAATGCAGTCTGGTGTTTGATGAATTTCCTACTATCTATTTCAATAATATGGACAGCCTGATTGCTACTGCAAGAAGTAATAAAGTTGCCACCACATTAGCCATGCAGGATTTCAGTCAGTTGAAAAAAGATTACGGAAAAGAACAGGCAGATGTAATTGTAAACATCACCGGCAACATCATCAGCGGCCAGGTAATGGGAGAAACATCTAAACTGCTAAGTGAACGTTTCGGAAAAATAATGCAGGACAGGCAGAGTGTTTCCATTAATAGTACCGATACTTCTATCAGTCACAGTAAACAATTGGATGCTGCCATACCTGCAAGTAAAATTGCTGCTCTTTCTTCCGGTGAATTTGTTGGCATGGTTGCGGATGACCCGTTGGAAAAGATAAAACTGAAAATGTTTCATTCCGAAATTATTAACGACCATGAAAAGCTGAATGAGGAAGTGAGCCGCTATAAAGACATACCTGTTGTTTCTAACGTTACCCAACAGCAGGTGCTGGATAATTACTACCAGGTGAAGATGGATATTAAAAGGTTGATTGGGGAGGAAGTGGGGAGGTTGAAGACTGAGAAGACTACTGAATGAATTTTCTATTTCTCCCAAATCACACTAATTGTATAATTATATGACTTAGCATGCAAGCAATACTCAAAAAACTTTGAATCAGGCTCTTCGTCATTTTTCATCTGAAACCAATCTGACTTCCATATGTCCTGCTTTGATTCATCTCCATAGTAAGTTTTTCCTTTTGTAAATACTTCGTTTGCGACTGTGCCTGTTGGTGGCGGTGCATCATATTCAAATGGGCAAAAATGGTAAAAATCATCTGATTTCTTCCACCATTTCATTTTGTTATCCTTACAATAAATGATAAAAACAGGGTGATTACCCCGCTTTACAAATTTTAAAATGGCAGCAGTCTTACTCACCTGAAAACGGTTAGCCAAATGTTCAATAACTTTTGGTTCAAACTTTTTTCTTTCACATTCTTTATGGAAAAGTTCAGAAGGCATTAAAAACTCAGCCGCAAATTCGTTGGCTTCCATTTCATGTGGCCCTGCTTTGTACCAATTCATTAAATCTTCTTCCGTATCGGAAAAAATGGGCTTTAAATGCCTATGCATTTCATAATGCCCTAACTCATGAGCAGCGGCAAACCGTTTTTTTGTTTCAAATTGTATATTGGAGTTGATTGTAATTATTGACCTGTTATCTACAGATACTATTTCACCTTCTTTACCCACTAAAGGAACTTCCTCATAGAAAGCTTTTCTTCCAAAAATAATTTTCTTTAATGGTTCTTCAGTAGGGTCATTTAATCCACATTCGTCCAATACTTTTTTTGCTTTATGTTCTGCTGCTGTATATGTAAAATTCATTTCTCGTTGTTGTTCTGCTTGTTCATAAACTTCAATGTAAAATGCCTGATAAGAATATTCCTAATGTCATCTTTACTGAGATTTTCTACATTGCGAAAACTCATAGACAGTTCTTCTTTCTGAACAAGTTCAGGTAATGAAAAATTGATATTGGCCAATAAATTATCAACCCATGCCGTTGCTTCTACTTTCATACTTTCAGCAGCTTCCATTTCATTCTCAGTTCTGCTGGCATCGGCCAGCATCTGTATTCTCTTTATTTTTTTCAATCCCTCAGAAACTAACTTTTCTGTATTAATGCCTTTATCCTGTAAAAAGGTTTTAGCGGCATTCTTAGTAATACTATCATTTTCAGTTGTGCTGAGAAATAGATTAATGAAATTTACTTTATCCTGATTTTTTGTTTTGCTCATACCATTTGTTTGTTTTTTGAGAAATGCAAGTTGGTAAGCGTAAGGATTGTTTTTAACCTTCTCATGCCATTGTCATATTCACCTGGGGACATTGCAAATTCCTTAATAACTTCTCTTCGCTTCATATCATACGTATATGTTGCAAGAAATATATTTTCAACGTCTTTATCCCCTTGTATTTGGGCTTCAATAAATCTTTTGATAGAATCATAATCTATATCGTCCGGAAATAATGCCTCGGTGTAAGGCATAATTTTTTCAGCGTATGTTGATGTTTCATCATCATCTAAATTATCATCAAAAATATCATCAGTTAATTTATTCTCAGTTCTTCTTACATCGTTTGCTATAAATGAACGAACTAAGTTGTACTTAAGGTATTCAATTAGTTCACCTTTTTGGGAGTCAAATTTCTCTGGATTTTCTATAAATTTTCCAATCGCCTGAAAGACATAATCTTCAATCTCCTTACCCATTAAAAAAGTAGTAGTTTTTTTGCCCCTGAACCACGACTTCCCCTTTACCCATGAATGAGTAAATGCCGTTAATCTTAAAATAATTTCCTCCCAGTCTGGTTGGGTTTGGGTGCTTGTATTTGTACTCATTCTTTACAACTTCATAGTAGTATATGTTAGTGAAGAATTCTTTTTTGCAGTTACCTGCAAAAAACATCAAGTGGGCAACATATACTTATATAAACAAAAATATAAATAAAATGGAAAAAGAAACAGAAAAATTAGAAGGACAAGAACCCTTTAGTGAAATCATTGATGTAGAGGCTTATACAAAAGAAAGTAAAAAGCCACCGATTGGCAAGAAGTATAAGGTAAAAATTGGTGGACAGTATTTTATCTTCGACCACCATGTTGTTACAGGCAGAGAGCTGCTTGAAAAGGCTGGCATTACACCACTGGAGTGCTTTTGGCTTTATCAAAAAACGAAAGACTGTGATTTTGAAAAAATTGACCTTACGGAAAAAGTTGATTTAGCAAAGGGCGGTACTGAACATTTTGTAGTTAAACCTACCGAAGTGTTTAATTATTTTGTGGATAACGAGCCGGAAACCACAGACCAGAAAGAACTAACACCTAACCAGATACTTGAAGCGGCTGGATTAAACCCTGTAAGTGATTATTATCTGGTAAGAATTAATCCTGATGGTAGCCAGACCTCTCTAAAAGACGGCCCTAACACACCATTTAAAATGGTATGTCCAGCTGTAAAATTTATATCTGCCTTTAGAGGTGAAACCAATGTTTCTTAAATTTTAGTATATGGCAAAGGCAGACTTCATAAATCAATTGCAGGCTCTTGGCTATGTAGTACAAGAACCTGTTACTGATTTCATATCATTTGAGTACGAAGTATCAGTGGGTAAATTTATTGGGCAACAGGTATGGATGGCTTTACAAGTAACTGAGGGTTTTCCGATGAATGCTCCACCAGGACCTCATTTTAAACCACATCTTTTACCTATAACGGGGGGAGGTGGCGTTCATCCTTTTGGGGCTATTCACCCCAGTCCTTTAGGTACTGAATGGCAATATTGGAGCAGACCATTTAATAATGAATGGAACCGAACAGACAGAACAGTAAAATCTTACTTGGCTCACATTAGAAATTTATTTGCAACTATAATATGAAGACATTTAGTGTAATAATGACCGATGAAATTCATCAGCAACTATTTACCCATCTTATTCGTGAAGATGAGCAGGAAGACCTGTGTTTTGCAACCTATATACCGAGTAGTGGAGTAAACAGAAGTACTGGAATCTTATCTAAAATAATTTTACCAGAAAATGATGAAAGAAACGTTCATGGCAATGTTGGCTTTATGTCTCATTATTTGGAACGAGTGCTAAAAATTGCTGCAGAAAGAAAAGAAGGTATTGCTTTTTTACACTCACATCCTTCATCAGGCTGGCAGGGCATGAGTAAAGATGATGTGATAGCAGAAACAAGAATTTCTCCTTCAGTAATGGGACTTACAGGCTTGCCGTTATTAGGATTGACGTTGGGAACAGATGGTGCATGGAGCGGAAGATTTTGGATGAAGGATGAAAATGAGAAAAGAAAGTACAATCGTAATTGGTGTGATACTGTAAAAGTGATAGGGAAAAAATTAAGCATTACATTCAACGATTCTTTACTGCCTCCTATTTTTAATTCTGCAAAACAATTAAGAACAATTTCAGCCTGGGGAAGTAAGACTCAAGAAGATTTGTCTCGTTTAAAAATTGGTATTGTTGGATTAGGTAGCGTCGGAAGTATTGTGGCAGAAATACTGGCAAGAACTGGTGTTGCAAATTTGACACTTATTGACTTTGATGCAGTAGAAGAAAAGAATCTTGATAGGCTAACCAATATTTTTAACGAAGATATCGGAAGAGCAAAAGTATTAGCCGTAGCTGATGGTATACAAAAAAGTGCTACCGCTCCAAAAATTGAAATCAAATCTTGTGAATTTAGTATTTGTGAAAAGCAGGGGTTTGAAACAGCTTTAGACTGTGATATAATATTCAGTTGCGTTGACAGACCCTGGCCTCGTCAGGTACTTAATTTTATTGCGTATGCACACCTAATACCAGTTATAGACGGTGGTATATTAGTTCGTACAAATAAGCGAAACACAAATATCATTGGTGCTGATTGGAAAGCCCAAACAGTTGGCTACAAAAGAGCATGCCTAGAATGCTTAGGGCAATACAAAACTGAAAATGCTGTACTAGAAATTAGCGGCAAGCTGGATGACCCAGATTATATCAAAGGGTTAGATAAATCAAAATTTCTTGATGCACATGAAAATGTATTTGCTTTCAGTTCTCACCTTGCTTCAATGGAAGTATTACAAATGCTGACACTATTTATAAGCCCATCTGGTATTGATGATGTGGGACAACAGCTCTATCATTTTGTTTTAGGTTCAATGGATATTGAGTGTAATAAGGAATGTCATGAGAATTGTTTCTTTCAATCAATTGTAGGCAGAGGTGATTTTTCTAAAGTAACAGTTTATGGTGAACATGAAGTTGCTGTTGTGGCAAGATCCCTAAGAATTACTGAAAATTCGCTTAACACAGATGTGGCAGTTGGGAATACTAAAAAATCAATTTTCGCTAAATTCAAAGAATTCTTTAAACGAATATTTAAACTTTAAATAAGTGTATGCTGCCATTCTAACCAACAGATGAAAGGAATGCGGCGCAACGAAAATGCTATGAAATACTGGAGCTGGTATCACAAAATTCTAATCAAACAACACATCCATCGTTACTTCACTTTGCACTAAATTTTTGTAGTAATTATTTTTTGTAACGCCGTATGTTGTTATCATGGTTAAAAAAATAGTTTTCTTATTTTTTGTTTTATCAACAAATACAGTTTGCTTTTGTATTAGTTCGTCAGCATATTTTTTAACAATGGTAAATTTATCGGTAGCAAATTTTATTTCACAAATATTTATGCAGCGGTCTTTACGGTCGAGCAATAAATCAATTTGTGCACCGGGTTTTCCTTTGCCAGGTACATGCCGCCAAACAGATTCTTCGGTATAAATATTTTCAATATGCAATGCCTTTTTAATTTGCGGCAGGTGCTTTAAGCAAATACTTTCAAAGGCATAACCACTCCAGCTTTTAAAAGAATTCCCTTCGCTAATACGCAACCAGGTGTTGGTACCTGTTGCCCTGCTTCTTTCAATAAACTTTAGATAGAAAAGCGAATACTCATCTGTAAGGCGGTACACCAATTCTTTAGATGTTTTATCAAAAGGAATATACGATGCCACAAAGCCTGACTCTTCCAGTTCGGTAAGTACATTGGTAGTAGTACCGCCGGAGCTAAGATGAGAGCTTCTGATGATTTCATTTCTCGTCATGCCTTTGCCCACTTCATACAGTAAACGTATAACTGCAATATGGCTGGCTGCATTTTCGTACAGCGATTCGTACAATATTTTAAATTCATCTTTTAATGTTCCATCTTTTGTGAAAAATAAACGGTCTATTGCCTGTGTAGCACTTTCGCCTTTTTGAATGGCTTTTAAATATTGCGGTACACCACCTATTGCCATGTAAAGTTGCAGCAGCTGGTAATGGTCGAGCTTTACAGAACGGCTTTTTAAATATTCCTGCGTTTCACTAAGCGTAAATGGGAGCAACCGCATACGGATGGTTACACGGTTATGCAAGCCACCTTTGTTGTTTACAATATTACGAATCATCCAAGAAGCAGCAGAGCCACAAATAACAACTTTAAGGTTGGCATGTTTAGATGCCCAGTCGTTCCAAAAATGTTCAAAGGCTTTAAGGAAATTTGATTTTTGTGTATGTATCCATGGAAACTCATCAAAGAAAATTACAGCCTTTCCTTTTTTAATAAGGGGTTCTAAAATGTTTTCTAATAAGTGAAATGCTGCTACCCATGTTTTAGGTACGGCAATATCTACAGGGCTGTTAATGGCCTTCTTTAATGCAAAACTAAATCCCTCTAATTGATCCGGCATAGTAGCGTTGTGTACGCCAGTAAATTCAAATCGTATGTATTTTTCATACACCGACCGTATCAAAAAAGTTTTGCCTATTCTGCGGCGGCCATACATAGCAATTAATTCTGCCCCTGAAGCGGCAAGGGCTTTTTCTAAAATTTTCCTTTCCTGGATCCTTCCAACTAACTGTTCCATTACTGTTATTTTCTAAGTTTTAAAGATAGTAAAAAGTTGAGTTTTGGCTGAGTATAGTTTTTTAAACTCAGCCAAAAGTTATTTTTTAAAAGGTTGTTTTGGCTGAGTATAGCTTTTTATAGCCAGCCAAAACAGGATATTCGGGTGTTCAGTTTATTACAATCCTGGTCTGCTATCCCACAGCTTTTTAATCATGTGTGCTTTCTGTACTTGGTCTGCTTTAATATATCTTCGGAATGCTTTCTCTGTTTTGTGTCCACTAATTGCCATAATTAAATTGGTAGGAGTGCCATCTAAAAATTCATTAGTGCAAAAACTACGGCGGCAGGTATGAGACATTATCCATGCATATTTTGGTCTTATTTCTTCTTGTATTTTATTTCCTCTTTTATGTGTAATTTTTATTTGTTCATCAATACCAGCAAGCTTTACCACTTCTTTAATATAGTAGTTGAAGTTTACATTGCTCACCTGTGGCATTTGCATATTGTATTTTTCAATCAAAATATCTTTTGCATCTTTACGCAATGGTACTACTACGGTTGATAAAGTTTTTGTTTGATTAACATAGAGCATACCACCTCTAACTTCTTCGGGTTTAATATCGGAATAATCACTAAAACGGAAACCCGTTAAACAGCCAAGTACAAATAAATCACGGTACTTTTCTAAATTTTTATTGGCAGATAAATCCAAATGATAAATGAGAGAAAGTTCCTGCCAATTGAGATACACCGCATCCACTTCTTCTTCCATTACTTTATAAGCACCCAAATCCATAAAAGGAATAATCTTTTTCCGCATTCGGTCTTTGAGAAATGATTTCAGGTGCTTTATAGTTTTACCAACACTATTTACTTTTAATCCTCTCAAAATTTCTTTTCTTCTTGCTTGAACAACATCGTAGATAAGAAACTTTACAAAATCTTCATAAAAATTAACATCAAATGAATCAAAAGTGATGGGTTCTTTTCTAAACAATTCAAAACTCATTAGATGAGCTTTCATAGCATTGATAACATTGATGGTACATTGTTTAACGGTACTTCTCTTACTGTTAATATAGTCATCAATATTCCAATAAACATTCAGGTTCTTTTCAGCGTCAGACATTTGTTCCATCTTCCAATTTTCCTGTAGGTGAAAATTGTCTTTCAAAAATTTCATAGGACAGATATTCCTTTGCTTTAAGGCATAGGTTAACATATCTTCGGCCTTGCGGAGTTTTGTTGTTAGATGATTTTCAAGTTCTGGCACATTGCCAAAACCTGTTGGCAGATCTTTAGATAACCGCCCTGTTTTTTTGTTCCAGTATTGAATGGGGATACTGATGCCCGTACTAAGCACCACTCGTTTATCGGCAGAAAAACAATACTGCAAAGAGATAGGAGTTGTTCCATTTTTTCCTATTTTTGCACTTCTTACGATGAGTTTGATTGGATGTCGCATAACTTGGTCTATTTTTGGTCTATAAAAGTGTTACCAAGCTATGTAAAGATAGAAGTGAGATAAATGCTGAGTTGTTTATAAATATATAAGAAACAGCATTTTGAGTTAAGATAAGTAAAGTTGAGTAAAGTTATAAAGGGACTGAAATAGGGATGTTATTTCCCGTCCGGTCCGCTTTTAGAATATCAATTCTCACCAAAAGCCTGCAAATCGTTGATTTTGCAGGCTTTTTAGTTTTGGCACTATGCCAAAATATTCACCAGAAATCAAAACTATGGTGAGTTATTCGGTGAGTAAACTTTCTTCAAAAATTTACTCACCAGCTTTTACTCAAATGCTTTACTGGTAAGGTGTTCATAATTTGAACATCTTGTTTGCTGATTGGTTAAGTCTAATTTTGTCGGCTTTTTAAAGGTCGCCATTGCAAAAAAACAGTATCAGTTTATTGTTATATTTAAAGAAAGCTAAAGCATTACACTTCAGGTACCCCTGGTTGTATAAAGTGTAATTTATTTAAAACCGCTCCACTCTGAATGCACTGATATCGATAGAAGTTGTTTTACGTTTTATAAGTTCACTCACAATTTTTCCTGTACCGGTTGCTTCAGAAATGCCAAGCATGGCATGCCCACCGGCAATAACTAAATTATCATACATAGAATGTTTGCCAATAAAAGGCAAACCATCAGGTGTAACGGGCCTTAAGCCATTCCATATTTTATCCTTTGGAGGAAAATCAATTTTCAATCCCGGGTAAAAATCTTTTGCTGAGTTGTAAATACCTTCCATTCTTTTTATTAATACTTTATTATTAATGCCACTCAGTTCCATAGTACCACCAATTCTTAATTGATTCCCCCACGGCGTAACTGCACATCTGCCATCTACTAAAATTGCAGGGTATTTAATATTTTTTTCTACAGAAGGATAAGTGTAGCTGTAACCTTTACCCGGTTGCAGTAATAATTTTATATTCAGCATTTTGGTAATTACTGGCAGCCAGCTTCCGGTTGCAATCACAACCTGGTCGAAATTAAATTTTCCTTTGTCGGTAATAACAGCAATAATAGTTTTGCCGCTTTTTTCAAAGCCAGTAACGGTGGTGTTAAGCTGCATTTTAACACCTTTCTCCACCAAATAATTTTTTAACGACAGCATCATTTTGCCAGGATTAAAATGGCAATCGTCTTTAAATAAAACTGCACCTGCAACATTTACTTCCACATTTGGTTCTAATTTTTGTACTTCTGCTTTTAATAACCGTTCTACTTTTAAACCAAACTGCTCCGCTTCATCAGCCAAATGAAATTCGTGGTCTAATGTTTTTTGCTGCTTGCACATCATCAGGCAACCAATAGTTTGCATTTCAAAATCATCCCCTATATCGTTGCGCAAATCATTAATTAGTTTACGGCTTAACTGTAAAATATTATTTAAATGCGGCACACTTTTTTGTACAGTTGCAGCCGTACTGCTTTTCCAAAAATGATATCCCCATCGCATTAAATCCAGGTTCAATCTTGGTTTAA
>JBJXDV010000179.1:0-4264 GCA_046153465.1 Chitinophagaceae bacterium | reverse complement strand
CAGGTATAGGACTCGACAATCTTCGCAATAGGTATAAATTAATGGGCAACAAAACAGTGAAAGTAACTGAAAAGGAAGGAAATTTTACGGTATCTATTCCTCTTATTGAAAATTAATATGCAGGTTGTAATTATAGAAGACGAAGCGCCCGCAGCAAACAGGTTGGCAAAACTACTTAAGAATATTCATGATGAGGTAGAAATAGTTGCCAAACTTGATAGTGTAGATGCCAGTATAAATTATTTTCGGTTGAATAATGAGGCAGACCTTGTGTTTATGGATATACAGTTAGCGGACGGACTAAGTTTTGATATTTTTCCGCAGGTATCGGTTTCCGCCCCGGTTATTTTTACCACAGCCTTTGATCAATATACATTAAAGGCATTTAAAGTAAACAGTATCGATTACCTGCTGAAGCCAATTGATGAAAATGAATTGGTGCTTGCTTTTGATAAGTATAAAAAGTATTATCTCAAGAAAGAGGTTGACTTTTCTGAAAAAATGGTCAAACTTTTGAAAGATATTCAAACAATAAAATACAAGGAGAGACTATTAGTAAAACGAGGCCAGCAGTTGAGCTATATAAAAACAACTGAAACGGCCTTTTGTTATGCAGATGGCAAACTGTGTTATGCAATAGATTTTAATAAAAATAAATTTTTGTTGGAATGCAATCTTACTCAATTGGAAGATCAGTTGCAACCATCACAGTTTTACCGGGTAAATCGCCAGTTGCTCGTTAATGTAGAAGCCGTTAAGAAAGTACATATCTGGATCGGCGGAAGATTAAAACTTGAGCTTGCTCCATCCTTAAACGTTGATTCAATAGTAAGCCGGGAACGGGTAAATGGATTTAAAGAATGGTTAGGTCGTTAATAGTTTTAATTTTTTAGAATATTTGGTATACTGCCGTTTTCAACTTTTGCATACAACTTCGTCGTTAGTATGTACATTCCAACATCTGCAAGCAATTTAAATAGCAAAAAGACAATACTGTTTTTTATTCCCAAAAATGCAGGCAAGAGAATCATCAGGTGCATTGGAATTATCCGGAGATAAGGCATCATAAAAAGTTGACCGTAGTTGATCTTTATAGTTTTTTGAAGTTGTTTGTTTCGAATAAATCCAAGGGTAAGTTCTAATATTATTGCTCCTACGGAAAGTAAAATAAAGGAACTGTTTACAAGGCCTTTCACTTTTATTGCAATAAATATGGCATAAACTAAATGAAAGAATTGGTAATGAAAAAGAAAAAATAAAGATATACATCCTTTTCCCGCCCCCGTTTCATCAATGGGTTTTTCATTAAAAGTCATGCTTTTTGGATCGGGATGCCTTACAGTAAGTAAATCAAGGAAATTAAAAATACCTATTAAAACACTTTGTATCCAGTAAATCCAAACGAGTGTAGGAAAACCATCTGGGTGGTAGTAATAATAATAGATGCAAAGCATATTTACCAATAGTATTATCCAAAACGAGGGGTCATATTTTATTTTTCTCAGCAATTTGTTCGTTTCCTTAAATGTAACGATTGATTCGCATTGATGTAATCAGTGCTGAAGGGTATTTTTGTCAATTTCAATGTAGTTTTTCATTGTGAACGGTGGTAAGATCATTTTTCAAATTGTAATTATTAACACTAATCATCGGTTTGTTTTACGATGAATTCGAAAACTTTCGCATTAATGTCTCGAAAGGCCCTTTGGCGAATTTCTTACTCCACAAGTAACTAAATACCATACTAAGTGTAAAAAATATAAAAGAATATGCCAAAAGAAAAGCTGGTTTAATTGGAAATTCAGCGGGCGGATAACCTGTGTATGCTTTACCACTGAGCTTTGATAAAATTATCATTCCAATTGTTAAATGAATTATATAGTGGGATAAAGTCATTTGCCCGGTTTTAGCAAGCAGCAGTAAAAATTTGTTCGTAGAAAACCTTTGGCCAATATACATACAAATAGAAATCACCATCAATGCAAAACCTGTAGTAATTAAAATGAATGGAATATTAGCCGGAAAATAATCTTCCATTATCTGCGGCCAATACTTTACATAAAATGAATTTCTTTCCGGGCTATTGAAATCATATCTGATAAACATCCTTATTCCTTTAAAAATAGTAAGCAAACAAAACCCTGTGATAAAAATCTTCCTTCTTATATTCTTATCCTGCCAATCCACTTTTCCTAAATACATGCCAACGGAGAAAAAAGCAAACCAGGGAAAAATGGAATTCCATCCGTTATAAAATGTATTTCTCAAAAACCCTTTTGGGGTCCAAAAATCGGCGTAAATAGTTGTTTGAAGATCCCAGCTTGTAGTAATTGGAATGAACAATTGAAGCGTTTTATAGATTATTATTGTAAGAAGGGCAACCCATAAATAATATCTTTTGGGAATAAAAAGTAAAAATGCAGCAATATGCAAATAGCCTCCGTAAAAATGTAGAATATCTGCCGGCCACCACGAATAAAGTAAGATGCCAATAGCAAACAAGAACCAGGATCTTTTTACGATGGTGGATTTTAACTTCTTTTTTTCTTCGGGGCTAGTGAATCCTTGCCTGGTGAGTAATGAAACCCCCATCCCTGCGCAGATAATAAAAATTGAGGTTGAATTTCCAACAAAGAGATTAGTAAATCTTCCTATTGTTGATGGATCTCCCAGGTTGCCAAAACAAAAGTTGAAATTAACAATGTACATCCCGAAGATGGCATAAGCCCTTGCTATATCAAATCCAATAATTCTTTGTCGCATTTTCGGCTTAATAATCTATTTCGATTGAAGGTATAGAACATTTCGGGTAATCATGATGGCTAAGATATATATATTTATTGCTCACTACAATTGATAGGTCTACAATAGTAAACCTTCTTTTACTTAACCGAATTATAGTAAATAGAACCAATGAATACTGCTGCACTTCTCAGTCTATTACGTCTGGCCTACGAATTTGAGTGAACAATTTTAGCAAAAAAAATTCCTGCCATGGCAGGAATTAATGATTAAGAGAAAGGTTTTATTTGGTCATTAAATTTCAGGTTCACGTTTAAATTCTATTTACGATTAGCGTAAATAAATTCCGGTTGCCGTGGCCATCGTAATATTATTGGCATTTGTTAATGCGGTACGTACCCCATTCTTCCAATAAACAGCCACATAAGAATTTCCGACTTGTTCATACCCCGATATATATACATCTACTCCATAAACTGCAATGCCGGTAGCCTGCGCATAGTGGGAACCGTTTAAAATCACGTCGTATTTTTTCAAATACTATTTTCTTTATTTTCCAGGCGTAATCTTCGAGTTCTTCATACCTGACTTACTTATTGCTACGATTATTTTTATCGGGCATTAACAAGGCGCTAAGGCGTGTGCTCAGATATAGAATGGCAGGTCGAACATAAATATAAAGAATAGCAGCCGCGATCGTCAGGATAGATCCTATGAAGGTGGGTAGGACGGTACCAAATGTGTAAGTCATACCTATAACAAAACCCAGCAGACATTCCGCTCTGTAAATAGGAAAAATCAGGGCAAGGGGAAAGACGCCTAACATCATGAAACCAGGAATATCCGAAAAATTAAATGAAAAAAATACTGAAAGTAGAATTCCGAATAGTAAGGAGCCGACAAATCTGGATAGCAATTTTTTTCGGTTAAGTAGCTGGTCCCCATTTCCCGAATGTTCTTTAATAATTCTTTTGTGGATTAGGTATAATAAAAACCATGTTAGAATTGGTAACAACAATAACCCCCACCAGTTAGAAATGGATGGCAGGTCTTTATTTGCAAAGAGATGGTGACTAGGAATACCACCATGATAATGATCCCAGATTAAAAGTGCGCAAATCGCAATTGTTACTATTCCCGTAAAATACACACGGATCCAATAAAATTTCTTTTCGCTCATACAAGCTAAGTTTATAATGGATTCTTTTTAGTTCGATGGTATTTATATACGTTCATCTGATCATAGAGTTACATCGAACAGAAATTAATTTTCCGTGCTCCTCTCAAAGTTGTTATAAATATAAATATTAGTCCGTCATTTCGATGTTACAATATACAAGGATAAAAAATTAATTTGAATTTACAGGAATATTAGGACCCGTTGGAAAGAACCAGGATCTGTCTCAAACCCTGGTTGTAGGTTTGTAGTTAATAACGACTTCTTGATCGCAGAAACAAATTATTTAACGCAAGGGAGCCCCATAAAGGATTTCATCTATTTAACCTTTATAACGGCAACGAC
>JBJXDV010000178.1:0-5490 GCA_046153465.1 Chitinophagaceae bacterium | reverse complement strand
ACAAAAATGCTTTATTATTCTCTTGGTGAAATTGGTTATGTAGGTTGTTTGGAGAAAGTGGGCTACTAATAAGAAGCGATGTTATGGATATTATGTTTCAATAAGCTAACTTGTTTTTAAATTTTTTATGAAAAAAAGCTACCTATTTATTCTTTGCCTGTGTTTTATTTCTATTCTTAATGCTCAAAAGAAAAAACAAACTTTAGCCGATACGATCAACCGGTTTGATGCATATATTCAAAATGCTATGCAAACCTGGCAGGTACCAGGTATGACTGTGGCTATTGTAAAGAATAATGAAATTATTTTTTCAAAAGGATATGGAGTACGTGAAACCGGTACTAACAAAAAAGTAGATTCAAAAACCCTTTTTTCCTGCGCTTCCACTACAAAAGCAATGACTGCTTTATGCATGGGTATATTAGTTGATGAAGCTAAAGTAAAATGGAGCGACCCGGTAATAAAATATGTTCCTGAGTTTCAATTGCAGGATCCTTTTGTTACAAAAGAACTAACGGTGCAAGATCTCTTTATTCATAATACCGGCATAGGAAATACTGATTATTTATGGGGAGATAACACTTTATCGCCCGATTCAATTTTATATAAAATGCGGTTAGTAAAACCCGCTTATTCATTTCGTTCTTCTTTTATTTATCAAAATGTGTTTTACCTTCTTGCTGGAAAATTAATTCAAAATGTTTCGGGTAAGCCCTGGAATGTATTTATTAAGGAAAGAATTTTTGATCCATTAGGGATGAAAAATACAAGGGCTTTGTATAAAGAAGTAGAAAGTGAGAATCGATCGTATCCTCATTTTATTGTTGATAAAAAAGTCACCCAAATAGAAAAAGTGCCGGCAGATGCTATCGGCCCTGCAGGTTCTGTATCCTCCTGCTCAGATGATATGGCAATATGGATGAAATGTATGATTGATAGTAGTAAATTCAATGGGGTCAGACTAGTAAAACCTCAAACATGGACCTATTTGTTTAAACCAAAAACATTGGTAACGGAAAGTCAGTTTTACCCAACCCAATATATTACTAAACCCAATTTCACTACTTATGCCATGGGTTGGTTTCAGCAAGATTATAAAGGGTACAAACTTAACTTCCATACAGGAAGCCTTGCAGGAGAAATTGCCATCCATGCACAATTACCCGATCGAAAATTTGGTATCTATGTATTTGGAAATTTAGACCATGCTGAATTAAGACATGCACTTGTTTTTAAAGCGATCGATTTGTTTGAGTTGGGCGGAACAATGGATTGGAGCACCAGCTTTAAAAATTTGTACGATAGTTTGAAAAAGCAATCCAGCCAGTTAGATTCAATTAGTCTGCCTAAACAAATAGCAGATACGAAGGCTACATTTTCAATAAATAATTATGCAGGAACTTATGAAGATGAATTATATGGATCAGTAAAAATTGATGTTGTGAATGATCAATTGATGGTTACTATTAATAAAGTTTTAAAAGGAGTGCTGTCTCATTATCATTTTGATACCTTCAAAGTAAAATACGAACCAAAATATTATCCGGCGGATTTTTATACATTTCAATTGGGCAGTGATGGTAAAATAAATGGACTAAGTGTTAGTGGTGTTGTTTATAAAAGAAAATAGATTTCACCATCAATTCAGTTTAATAAAATGTTGGCCTTAATTAACGGGGTTGGTTGGGTTAATGGCGGGTTGTTTAAACAATATAAAATCGAGTTTCCATTTATCCCAATGCTGTGGCAATAGTAATAATGCAGCAATGAGTATAGCCCGGGGAAATACATGTTGAAGATCCCATATAGGCTCAAGTAACCCATGACCTATTGAAACAATTATCAAATCCAACGCCAATAAGTACAATATTTGTTTTTTGAAGAGACCCAGTACCAACAATACCCCGCCTATCAATTCAATATAGGAAGTATAATACGCTGTCGATAAAATAATCCATTTCGGCAATAGCTGTTCATATCCGCTAAAGAACAAATCGTATACTTTTTTTATTCCCAGCGTCACTATTTTTCCATAGCCTTGAAATAGAAAAATAACCCCTAACAGGCATCGAAGAAATAAGTAACCGGCAGCTTTTTCTTTTTCAACCGTATACATTCTTTGTATTATTAAGCAGGTAAGATAGAAAATATACAGGAATAATAAAGCAGTTATTGGAATTTGAGGGAGGCGTGTTAATTCGGCCTGAGTATTACTTGAATGGTACAAAAGTAATACTTCCAGATTATGTAAAAAGAAATAACCACAAGACCACAAGACCACAAGACCACAAGGATCACAAGATGCAACTTTGCGCTTTATAGGCAAAAGATAACTGCAGAGGCTCAAATCCGCTCAGAAGTATACAAAAAATTCATTTGCGTTAATAGTGTTATGTGCCGTTCAGCAGTAAAAAATTATTGCGACAAAACTGGTACCACTTAATTCTGGTTGGAAAATTGATTCTTATTTTACCAATACTTTCTTTTTTTGACTGGTGTGTGCGCTAAAATATCCCAGTACATCACCACTTATATTGGTATCTGGATTGGTTGGTGTCGTAGAATTGGACTTTACACCTTCTAACGCTGAGAAGTATCTGAAAATATTTCGATCGATACATTGCATTTCTACTTCTATGGTATCATTTATCTCAATGGTACTATCGGCTTGAATTAATGGGCGCGTACTAACACCATTATTACTTAACTTATCATCCCAAACCCATATAGTTGGATTTCTGACATTATTTATTGTTTCAATAAAGCGGTAGTAATTTCCAAATCCGGGTGGATCAGTATATTTTGGTTTTACAATCCATATATTATCTGTTACAAATGCAATTTGTTCGAGCAAAATAGTATCTAATGGAACCCGTGCAGGCATAGTAGATGATCCTTTATATTCTTTACCATTAAGACCAACGCTAAGTTGATAAGTTCGACCCTCCACCCCAATCAAACTATTATTTATGTAATTGCCAGGAGTGTTTTCGGTTAATGAAAAAACACCACCGGCATCATCCGTAATGATTACCGATGCGCCTGTTATTGCCGGAAAAATATTACTATTACTAAAGGGTACCGATTTAGTGATGGTAACTTTTGCTGCACCGCTATTGGTTACTATTCCTTCAATGACCATCTTCGGCTCCGCATTTTTAAGATCTACCTCTATAATTTTTGTGCAACCAGCAAATGCTAAACCAATGAGTACTGAAACTACTATTGTTCTAATTGCTTGTTTTCTTTTAATAGTATCGAACCTTTTTAATAAATGTTTCATACTGTTATACGTTATCAATTGGATTATTAAAATTTAAAGTTCCATGTTACGCTGGGTACATATCTGAATAAGGCAGTACGTTCGGCTACCGTTTTGGTTGGGTCATTGGGGTCATCAATAAACGCGATGCTAAAAGCATTCGATCTTCCGTAAACATTGTAAAGTCCAAACGTCCAGCTACTCTGATATTTTCTTCTTTTGTTTTTCTTGCTTTCTACCGTAGCGGCTAAGTCTAACCTGTGATAAGCAGGCATTCTATAGGCGTTTCGTTCGGTATATAAAAAAATAGTTTGTTCATTTACGCGATACTTACCACTGGGAAATGTAACCGAATTACCGGAGCTATATACAAATGTTCCGGAAAGAATCCATCGGTCGGAAAGTTTATAGATGCCTACCACACTTAAATCGTGCGGGCGGTCTTGTTTGGCATTGTAATAATTACCGTTGTTTATTTCTTTAAATTTTCGTTCAGTTTTCGAAAGCGTATAACCTATCCACCCTGTTAATTTCCCGGATTTCTTTTTCAGTAATAATTCAACACCGTATGCCCTTCCAATACCATACACCAATTCGCTTTCCACATTATCGTTGGCGGTGAGGTCGGAACCATTTCTATAGTCAATTTGATTTCTCAAATCCTTGTAGTAGGATTCAATACTAAATTCGTACTGGTTATCTTTAAAATTTCTGTAATAACCAATTGATACCTGGTCAGCAATCTCAGGTTTTACATTGTTCGAGCTTGGTAGCCATAAATCGTTTGGAGTAGTAGAGGTGGAGTTGGTTAACAAATGTAAATTTTGAACATTTCGGTTATACGATATTTTTATAGAACTTGTTGACGTAAATTGAAAACTTGCACTTACCCGTGGTTCGATGTTCCAGTAAGATGTAACAGATTCACCCGATTTATATTTTACGGTATCTGTCACCAATCCATTTTGATCGTAATTATAATAGTTGCCGGGGCCGGTAGGGGTTAGGTTGCTCACTCTAAAACCATAAATAATGTTTAACTTTTCGCTGAGTGTTAATTCATGGGAGGCATATAAAGCGCTTTCCCAGGAATAACGATATTGTATTACACTGCTCTTTAAATTTGAGGTAGCTTCCGCTTCAATTCGTCCAGGCGATACCGTGTGCTTAATAATATTTCCACCAAATTTAAATTTGCTGCTATTATCTACAAAATAGTCGAAATCCTGTTTAAGGTTTATATCCTGTATTTGAGAAGTAATAACAAACTTATCCGTTCCTGATTTTATTTTGATTTTATAACTATAATCGCTGTAGATAAAGGAGGTATTACTGAAAAGTTTATTATTAAGAAGATGATTCCATCTAAGCGTGGCCGTTTTGTTTCCCCAGTCGGTACTGAATGTTTCACCAAATCCCAGTACATCTCTCCCAAAGTATCCCGATAAATAAAGCCTGTCTTTCTTGCCCAATTTATAATTGGCCTTCAGGTTAAAGTCGTAGAAGTAAAGCGTATTATTTTTTAAGGTGGAGTCGGGAGAAAGTTTTAGAAATGCATCGGCATAGGTACGCCGGCCACTCACTATAAAAGAACCTTTTTCTTTTACGATGGGTCCTTCAATAGTAAGTCTCGAAGAAATGAGGCCCACACCCCCACTTACATCATAATCTTTATTGTTTCCATCTTTCATTTTAATATCTACCACACTTGATAATCGCCCACCGTACTGTGCGGGCATTCCACCTTTGTACAGCGTAACATCTTTTATAGCATCCGAATTGAAGGTGGAGAAAAAACCTAATAAGTGGGAAGCATTGTAAACAGGTGCTTCATCTAACAAAATTAAATTTTGATCGGCACCACCTCCCCGAACAAAAAAACCACTGTTCCCTTCGCCAGCACTTTTAATACCTGGCAACAGTTGAATACTTTTTAAAATATCTCGTTCACCAAATAAAACCGGCAATTGATTTATCTCAGTCATATTCAATTTTTCAACACCCATAATTGCTTTGGTAACGTTTTCATTTTTTTTACGATTGGTAACTATTACTGCTTCTATAACATTGGATCCAGTAAGTTCGAAGGAAAGTTGTTTATTTTCTGTTAGTTCAATTTTTTCTGTTATCGTGGTGTATCCTGCATAACTTACCAGCATTGTATAGTCGCCCTTTGGCACTGTTATAGAGAAGAAACCATAGGTATTAGTGGCGGTACCTCCTTTTAG
>JBJXDV010000177.1:0-9146 GCA_046153465.1 Chitinophagaceae bacterium | reverse complement strand
ATCCTTAGCCTCAATATCGCTCTTGCACTTTGGCTCGGTGACTTACTGGGAAAGAACTATTATGGATTTTTAGTAGTTGGCGGTTTTTACGGGCTTGTCTCAATCATTTTATTTTCGTTACATCCACGTATTAAAACTGGTGTAAGTAATATCATTATTTCACAAATGCTTAATTAAACATATAATGCACAATATTACTACGGTAACTGAATTAAGACATGCTATAAAGGAGCTTGAAGAAAAGCAAGCCGTGGAATGGCCATTACTAAAGGAACAATTCTTTACCACTTATGAAAGTTTCAAATTAATCAATGTACTGAAGCATACGATAAAAGAAGCCATATCGGCGCCTGACTTAAAAAATAATGTGATTAATACCGCCATCGGGTTAACAACAGGGATTTTAGCCAGGAAAACCCTAATCGGAAAAACTTACAATCCATTAAAAAAACTTGCTGGAGTTATTTTAGAAATGACCGTAGCCAATAAAATAGCGAACAATGGAGATAAGATCAAGTCAATTGGAAGCATCGTTTTTAATAAAATTTTACATTTCAGAAGCAATTCTAAAAAAGATTAATGGACATCACTTTTAAGATTCCGTCCTATGCAAAAGCAGCTTTAATATTTATAAGCGCTTTCGCTTTTGTATTTACGATGTATATTGGTCAGGGTATTATTATTCCCATTGTTTATGCAACAATAATAGCAATTTTATTAAATCCCCTGGTTAATTATTTAATCTGTAAAAAAATAAATAAAATAGTCGCTATTTCTTTCGCTGTGTTCGTTGCAATTTTGGCAGTTTTAATCATATTCTATATTATTTCTTCGCAAGTAAGTATGTTTAGTGAAACCTATCCTCAACTGAAAGTAAAATTAGAGGCTACAAGTACAAAATTTTTTACATGGTTTTCAGAGAAGTTTAATATCCGTCAGTCAAAAATCAATTTATATATAGCAGAAACTCAAAACACAGCAATTAGCGATTTGGCCATTAGTGAAAAACTTACAGCGGCGGGAAGAGCAATTGTTACGCTTTTGCTTTTGCCCGTTTACTTATCTATGATACTTTATTACAAACCATTACTACTCGAGTTTATTCGAAAGCTTTTTAACAATAAGTATCACGATACCGTAGTTCAAATACTACTGAGTACAAAAAAAATTATACAAAGCTACCTCACCGGGCTTTTTTTTGAAATGATAATTATAGCAATACTTAACTCACTGGGCCTTTTATTACTGGGAATTGAATACGCAATTATTCTTGGTATAACAGGTGCAATTCTCAATATTATTCCATATATCGGTGGTATTATCGCTATTGCGTTACCTATGATTATCGCGTTTGTAACAAAAGACTCACTTGTCTATGCTGGTCTTGTATTCGCCGTGTACATGGTAATTCAGTTTATAGACAATCACTTTATTATTCCAAAAATTGTTGCATCAAGGGTAAAAATTAATGCGCTGATTTCTGTAATCGTAGTTTTGATTGGTGGTGCGTTATGGGGTATACCAGGTATGTTTCTGTCCATCCCCTTAACAGCAATACTGAAAGCTATTTTAGACCATATCGGTCCCTTGAAACCATGGGGATTTCTTTTAGGCAATATTGTACCAACTACTTCAAAATTTTATTTTATTAAACGGAGGCCTTAAATAAAAAAATTATTTTACTTCTTATTAGATCACTACACAATTATAAAATTTATGCAACCAAATATTGGTATCTCTGAAAAAATAATGAAAAACAGTTCTTCGCTTTTAGCTGGTATTTTGGCCAACGAAATGAGTTTGTACATCAAAACAAGAAAATTTCATTGGAATGTATCGGGCGAGAGTTTTATGGAACTGCACAAGCTCTTTGAAAGCCAGTATAAGCAATTGGAAGAATCAATCGATGAAATTGCAGAACGCATTGGTAAGCTGGGGCAAAAAACAATTGGTACCATGAGCGAATTCTTAAAATTATCAGCCATCAAAGAAAAGCCAGGTAAATACGGTTCATCAAAAGATGATATTGCTGAATTACTGGAAGACCATGAGACGGTTATTATTCAGTTGCGTAAAAATATTGATGACTGTGCCGAAAAAAATAAAGATGCCGGCACGGCAGATTTTTTCACCGGTTTACTGGAAGAGCATGAAACGATAGCATGGGTACTAAGAAGATACCTGAATTGATATATATTTATAACTTGAATAACTTTTTATAAACGCGATGAATGAAAGTAGCAGTATTCAATACTAAATCCTACGATAGGGAATACCTCGACAAGTTTAATATAAATAACAAACATCAATTAAGCTATTTTGAAACTGCTGCTAATGCAGTTACTGCAAATTTAGCATCAGGTTATGAAGCTGTTTGTGTTTTTGTAAATGATAAACTAGATTCGGAAACTATTAAAGTACTATCTGCCAATGGTGTTAAACTTATTGTGCTGCGATGCGCCGGTTTTAATAATGTTGACATTGCAGCAGCAGCAGCATTGAATATTAAAGTGGTTAGGGTGCCGGCTTATTCACCACAGGCGGTTGCGGAACATACCGTAGCATTAATACTTACACTCAATAGAAAAACACACAAAGCCTATAACAGGGTAAGAGAAAGTAATTTTTCTGTAGAACAACTGATGGGATTTAATCTTTATGGAAAGACAATTGGCGTAATTGGCACGGGAAAAATTGGTTCAACATTTTGTAGTATCATGCTTGCATTTGGGTGTACTGTTATTGCATACGACATCAAACCATCAAAAGTACTCATTACAAAAGGGGTGACGTATAAAACCTTTGATGAAGTTCTGCTGCAATCAGATATCATTTCGCTTCACTGCCCGTTGACCCCTCAAACGCAATACCTTTTTAACAGCGATGCTTTTACTAAAGTGAAAAAAGGAGTAATGCTGATTAACACCAGCCGTGGAAAATTAATAAATACGGCCGATGCTATTGAAGCTTTAAAAGATAAACAGTTAGGTTACCTGGGAATTGATGTATATGAACAGGAAGAGAATCTTTTTTTTAAAGATCTATCAGAAACTGTTATTGATGATGATCTGATTGAACGATTGTTGAGCTTTCATAACGTACTGATAACACCACACCAGGCCTTTTTCACAAAAGAGGCGTTAGATGAAATTGCCCTTACTACACTAAAAAATATCTCTGATTTTGAAAGCGGCTTACCGTTAGTAAATGAAGTGAAATTGGCTGGCTGATCTTCACAATAATCGTTGTTTCGTAATATTCAGTAGTTATCGAAATTTGAGCTGCTATTCAAATGTGTGAATAATGTAATTCAAAGAAGTAATTGTGTAATGCATTTGCTGATAAAGCACCCAACTTTATCATAGTGTATTTTACTACCTCCTGACGCAATACAATTTATCATTCGATTAAAATTTAAAACTATGGTAAATATTTCAATCATTTCTTCAAGTATAAGACCCGAAAGAAACAGCCATAGAGTGGCCTTGTATTTTAAAAAGTATCTGGAAGAAAATAATATAGCAACGCCGAATATAATTGACCTGAGAGAATTTAATTTTCCAATATTTGACAATACGCTGAAAACTCAAAAAAGCCCATCGGCAAACCTCGTAGATTTTGCGAAAAAAATAAAGTCTTCTAACGGTATAATAATCGTTACCCCTGAATACAATGGCAGCTTTCCTGCAAGTTTAAAAAATGCCATTGATGTTTTGTATGATGAGTGGAAGCATAAACCAATTGCTATTGTAACAGTATCATCAGGTCCTTTTGGTGGAAGTCAGGCATTGGTAGCACTACAATTTACACTATGGAAAATAAAAGCCTGGACAATTCCTGCGATGTTTTCTGTACCTAATGTACAAAAAGCCTATGATGAAAAAGGCAATGCCATTGATAAAGCTGCCACTGATAAATTATCCGCAGTCTTTATTAAAGAATTGATGTGGTGTGTGGAGGCTGATATGGAAACAACGAAAACGGCAGTGATGTAAACGATAACTATTCACAATTATTTTTTAAAACAATATTATGGCAATTCAAACAATTAACCCGGCAACAAATAAAGTGGAGAAAATTTTTACCGAAATGGCAGATGCAGCGCTGGATAAAGCCATTGCAACATCTGCTGCTGCATTTAAAGACTGGAAGAAGACTGACTACAAATTAAGGGCAGCAATCTTGCATAAAGTAGCCGGTTTATTAAGAGAAAAAAAGAAAGTTCTTGCTAAAATGATAACAATGGAAATGGGCAAATTACTTGCACAGGCCGAAGGCGAAATAAAATTAAGTGCAGAAATATTTGACTATTATGCAAACCATGGAGAAGGTTTTTTGGCTGATAAAATATTGAATCCAATACATGGGCAGGCATTGATACGGCATAGCCCCATTGGTGTTTTACTGGGAGTGCAGCCCTGGAATTTTCCTTTTTACCAGGTGGCACGTTTTGCCGCACCTAATATTATGATTGGAAATACCATCCTGATAAAGCATGCTTCTATTGTTCCGCAATGTGCTGTCGCTATAGAAGAACTATTTTTGGAGGCAGGGGCTCCGGTTGGTCTTTACACCAATCTATTGATTTCTGGCAAAAGAGCATCGGCGTTAGTAGCTGATAAAAGAATTAAAGGTGTATCCCTTACCGGTAGTGAGGCCGCTGGTGCAAGCATTGCGGCAGAAGCGGGTAAGTATTTAAAAAAATCTGTTTTGGAATTAGGGGGGAGTGATGCATTTATTATTTTAGAAGATGCAGATATTGAGCAGGCAGTAGAATGGGCCGTGGTTGGCAGAATAAATAATAACGGTGAATGCTGTGTAGCATCGAAACGTTTTATTGCCGTTGAAAGTATTGCTCCTGCCTTTTTAGAAAAATTTAAAAATAAATTAGCTGCATTAGTAATTGGCGATCCGATGGATGCCGCTACACAACTAGGACCATTAAGCAGCGAAGCGGCGGCAGTACAAATTGCAGAGCAGGTGCAAAGAGCGGTAAACGGAGGCGCCAAAATTTTATTGGGTGGTGCAAGAGTTAACAGAGCCGGGGCCTTTATGCAACCAACGATTTTAACAAATATGTTGCCGGGTAATCCTGTTTACTATGAAGAATTCTTTGGACCCGTGGCTGTTTTTTTCACAGTGAAGAATGAGCAAGAAGCCATTGACCTGGCAAACGATTCTCCATTTGGTTTAGGTGGTTCTGTATTTACAAAAGATATCGAAAAAGGCAAACGTGTAGCAGATCGCATTGATACGGGGATGGTATTTATTAATCACCCAACATGGACTCAAGCTGACTTACCTTTTGGAGGTACAAAAGGGTCAGGTTATGGAAGAGAACTTTCAGCATTAGGTATGGATGAATTTGTAAATAAAAAACTTATCAGGGTAAGTGAATTAAGCGACCCTTTTTAATATCGTTGTCAATAAAAAAAATAATTAATTAAAAAACTAACTGCTATGATACGTACAGCAAAAGCACATTGGGCGGGTAATTTGAAAGAAGGCAAAGGCACCCTAACCACAGCAAGTACAATTTTAAATGAAACCAATTATAGTTTTAAAACACGGTTTGAAGACGGAACACCAGGAACCAACCCGGAAGAATTATTAGCCGCTGCCCATGCCGGTTGCTATACTATGGCTGTTGCCGCCATCATCACTCAAAAAAATTTAATACCGGCAACCTTGGATACAGAAGCGTCTTTAACAATGGAAGGTATGAACATAACAAAAATTCATTTGTCCATTACAGGGTCGGTGCCCGGCATGAATGCTGATGATTTTACCACGATTACAAAAGATGCCGAAAAAAATTGTTTGATTTCAAAAGTATTAAGCATACCCATTAGTTCTGAAGCACATTTTATAAATTAATTGAATAACAAAATAATTTTCAAAAAAATGAATAATATTTTTAGAGGATTAATTGCAGGCTATGGTGCCAAAAAATTAGGTGGGGGTTGCGTGGGAACTATTATAGTGTTTATTATTATATGGGTGGCATTAAAAAATTGTTGAGAATTTATTTTATTTTCCATTCATGCTTTTAAATAAATCACGAATCCATGCCAACCAATCAAATCGTCCTTGCATCAAGGCCAAAAGGAAAACCGATATTAGAAAATTTTGAAACAGAAAGTATTGAATTACCGGAACTGAAAGAAGGCGAACTATTGCTGGAGCCGATGTTTTATTCAGTAGATCCTTATATGCGCGGGCGAATGAATGATGCAAAATCTTATGCTCCGCCTTTTGAAGTGGGTAAACCCATCAAAGGTGGTGTTATAGCCAAGGTTATAAAAACTAATAGTTTCCGTTTTAAAATAAATGATATTGTTACAGGCAATCTTCCCTGGCAACAACAAATCATCTCCACCGAAACTGGCCTGTTAAAAATAGATACTACCATTGCACCTGCCAGTTATTATCTAGGTATACTGGGAATGCCTGGTCTTACCGCATATTTTGGTTTATTGCATATTGGTAAACCCAAAGCCGGTGAAACCGTTGTGGTATCTGGCGCGGCCGGCGCGGTTGGTATTTTGGTTGGCCAAATAGCTAAACTGCAGGGCTGCCGTGTAATTGGTATCGCTGGAAGCGATGAAAAAATAAAATCACTAAAAGAAGAATTTGGTTATGATGAAGGCATTAACTATAAAACAAATACTGACATAAAAAAAACGATTGCAGAAGCCTGCCCAAATGGAGTGGATATTTATTTTGATAATACAGGCGGAGAAATTTCGGATGCAGTTATTAGCAATATAAACTTCCATGCAAGGATTGTATTGTGCGGTCAAATCGCTTTATACAACAGTACTGAAATACCAATAGGGCCAAGACTGCAACACATGTTGTTAACGAGGAGTGTACTCATGCAGGGGTTTATTGTAAGTAACTACCAAAATCAGTTTCCGGAAGGTTTAAAAAATTTATCTCTTTGGCTTACAGAAGGAAAATTAAAGTATAAAGAAACAATTATAAAAGGCTTTGATAAACTACCATCAGCATTGTTGGGTTTGTTTAGCGGAGATAACATGGGTAAAATGATTGTTGAGGCATAATAACTAAAAATAAATTCTATTAAACTGTACAATATGTGAATGATATAACTCTTTGCTCCAATTGTGTAATAAAAATAATAATCGTCAACCCATCTTTGTAAAGTGAAAATAAATTCACAATACAAAAAAATATAAAATGAAAAAGACTATTTTACTACTTGTCGTAATAGCAGGTATCGGTATCAACAGTGAAGCGCAAAATGCAGGCAAATTTCATTTTGGAATAAAAGCAGGAGCAAATATCTCCAACGTGTATGATAGCAAAGGTGAAGATTTTGTAGCTAAAGCGAAGGCAGGATTTGTAGGGGGTGCGTTTGCTCAAATTCCATTAGGAAAATTTATTGGCATTCAACCAGAAGCCCTATTTTCTCAAAAAGGTTTCAAAGGAAGCGGTAAAATACTTGGTAACCCCTACAGCTACACGCGTACTACAGACTATTTAGACATTCCCCTGTTATTAGCGATCAAGCCGGTAGAAATGCTTACAATAGTTGTAGGTCCACAATACTCCTTTTTATTAAAAGAGAAAAATGTATTTGAAAATACTGCCTTTTCCAGTACGCAAGAGAAAGAATTTAACAACGAGAATATCCGTAAAAACACCCTGTGTTTTCTAGGTGGTGTTGATGTGAATTTTGATAAAATTGTACTGAGTGGAAGAGCAGGTTGGGATGTCCAAAATAACGCAGGTGATGGAACCAGCAGCACTCCCCGTTATAAAAATGTTTGGTACCAGGCTACATTTGGCGTGAGATTTTGATCTCCTAACTAAGTAGCTATTAATTTTCAAACTCCATGCTGTCCGGATTTGATGAAAAAAATTAAACGTCCACCCAAATTATTATTCTTATCAATAGCTGTTATCTGCATTGCGAAAGATGGTTAAGTGGTAGACGAGAATTTTTTCCAGGGTAATTTTCTATAAAGGAACTTTATGAGGAAAGGGTATTTAAACATAAAGCTATCAATATATCAAATAAAAATAGAAATGTGTGAATCCTACAAATTATATTAATAGTAGTGTAACAGTTTACAGTTAAATGAAGAATAGCTTTGCATTCAACAAAAAATTTAGACCATGAAAAAGAACATTTTATCAACGGCGATGGTAGCAATTATTATGATGGCAGGGCTGAGCACATTTGCCCAACAGGATAAACAGGCCGAGAAAGCCAGAAAAAAAATAGCTGAAGGAAAAAAAGATTTGAGAGAGGCCAAATTGGATTCTGCAGCAGATTACGAAAAATTTGTAAAAGAAGCAGAGATGAGTATTAGTGAAAACAAAAAAGAAATTGCAATCTTGAAAGAAAAGAAAATAGAAAGCAATGCGAGTGAAAATGAAAAGTATCACAAAAAAGTGATTACACTGGAAAAACAAAATAATGAACTTCAAAAAAGGATTAAGGACTCGGAGCATACAAAAACCTCCATGTGGGAAAGGTTTAAGGTTAAGTTCAATAGAGACTTAAAAAATTTAGGTAGAGCCATTAAAAATATTTAACGTTAAGACCGTTACCCGTTGCTATTTTTCTATTATTTTAAAGCAAGCCCACCCTAATGAAAATGAAAACGGAAGGTTTATACTTCCGTTTTTTATTTTGCCAAAGAATATTGATTTAGCGTCCATCAAATTAAATTATTACTACAAGATTAGTACGATGAACAATACAACTATAAAAATAAACGAAATACCAGAAAGTCACATCATTCCTTCTGGCTGGAAGTTAATCGTTGCTGTATTGATTTGTGAAGGAGTAGGTATTGCCAGCGGGCTTTTATCCAGATCAGAAATGGATAACTGGTTTTCGACATTGGCAAAACCAAGCTGGAATCCACCAGCCTATTTATTTGGTCCTGTTTGGACAACCCTATATTTATTAATGGGAGTTTCATTATGGCTCGTATGGAAAAGCAATGCACCAGCAATAAAAAAGCGAAATGCCATAAGAATATTTGCACTTCAATTATTCCTGAATTTTTGGTGGTCAATTATATTTTTTAAGCTTCATGAACCCGGGTTTGCATTTATTGATATTATCTTGATGGTAATTACGATACTACTTACTATTTATCAATTTT
>JBJXDV010000176.1:0-2803 GCA_046153465.1 Chitinophagaceae bacterium | reverse complement strand
CTTTAGTTCGGGCAGACGAGTTTCAATTTGACTTTTTGTTGCTAACTTCAGCTTCATATTTTCAATTGGGCAGCGGTTCCGGGCTGGACGTTATAAAATATCCCACCTGCAGCAATACCTGCCCGTTAGGCGTAATTCCCTATATTCAAAAACCCAAAGTAAATTTTTGCAGCAAACGGAACGACGAGTTCTTGCATGCTTCTAATATAACTAGGATAAAATAAAAAAAGGTAATTTTCAAGACGTAAAATTAACTTAAGTCAAAGTATAAAATAATGGAAATAATGGAACAGATAAAAGAAATAAAAAAAGTTTTAATTGGATGGCAAGAATTTAATGGTGCTAGTCTATTAGTTGGAGGAAACGCAAATCTTATAACTCCAGATCTTCAAGCGACTGTTAATGCAGCGATATTAGCAATTCAAAATCGCCCTAACTATGTAAATCCCGTTGACATAGTTAGTGACCCTGAACCAGAATTAGAAGAATATATCCAACAATTTTGGTTGCAGCTTGATACTTTACCATATAGTCACCAAGGATTTGTAGTAAAACTTGTAGATATAGGAAACGTTTGTACTGTTCAACCAGTTGTTGAATGTATCCAATCTAAAGAAAGGACAAAAGAAATTGCACCAAACGATTTTCTTGCCATGGCAAGAATTTGTCTTTCAAAACCTAGTACAATGGGGATATTAGGTAATTATGATGCAAATAAAAAATCATACTCTTTTTCATCACCCAACCCTAATTTACAGATTCTCACACCTCATGCCGACCAAGGTTTTTTTGGGTTTGCAGTGGGCGTTTCAAATTCTTTTGTTCAAGTAGTCAAATGCAATGGAAGATACTTTTTAAGAGATGGGAATCATCGTGCATATGGGTTTCTTGCAAACAACGTTCGTAAAATACCTGTGTTGTATCGAGAATTTCATACAATTGGCGAAATGGGTCTACCTGCCGGTTTATTTCCGATTGAAACTTTGATAGGGAATAAGCCGCCACTTCTCTCTGACTTTTTGGATGACACTGTTTCAACAACTGCTGAATTTCTGCGTCCGACAAAAGTTGTAATTATTCAAGGTCTCGAGATTTTAACTACCTAAGCTAATTTGAAAATAAAAACGAGCTTGTCGACATGAAATACTACGCCTAACAAGCGGCTTGGCAATATGGCGGGGCGACGGAATATATGCCCAGCTTTTTGGTCGCTAATCAGCAATAGTCCGGGCTGGACTTTTACTATTGAGCTTTTGTACATAACTTCAACAAAATATTTTTAATCGGCAGCGGTTCCGGGCTGGACGTTTTTCAAATGCCGCCACATCGCCAAGCCGTAACGTTATGTGCAATAAAACCCGACACACCAAGACAATTTAAAATAATGACAGATATCGAAGCAATACTCCAACGGATTGACAAAGTATTAAAGGACAATAGAAATATTGAACTTCTGTATATTGTTCTGACAGTAATATTATTTCTTTGTGGTATTACTTGCTTTATCATTGCCATTACAACAGGCAATTTAGTTTGGTCGACACCTTCAGCTGTGACAACAGGCTTTCTATACTTTCCATTACAGGAAATAAAAGATTTAAGAAAAAAGAATATTGCGTTGGCGACCGCTCCAATATTAATTACACAATTACCTAAAGCAAAAGCGGCAGAGGAAATTCAAAAATTATTACAAAACTTATACGGAGAAAAAAAGTAATGTCAGAAAACAAAGACAAAACACAGGAGCTCTTAGAGCAATTGCTCTCCGAATTATATAAGGAGGGCGGCCAAGGCGTAACACCCTCTGGCGAATCATATTTAATTGCAGAGGACGGTCAATACTTAGGTAAAATAACTTCCAATAAATATGACTCCCAATCCATTTTGAATAAATATGGGTCATTTGGAAGTAAATATAGTACGACCAGTATTTTCAATAAATACTCACAGTATGGTAGTAAGTATGGAACATATAGTATTAGCAATCCTTATAGTAGCCAACCACCAAAATTATACTTAAATGGAAAATTTGTAGGACGAGTAACAGAGAATAAATATTTAACTGACCGTATTCCAACCGACGTTTTTTTATACGCTTTAGAAAATGACATTAATTCTTTAGTAAAGGGAAAAATTCCAAAAAATGAAATCGAAGTAAGACAAGACCAAGGTGAATCATTTATTATCGCTAATGACGGTACGTTTATAGGTAGCTTGACTCCAAATCAATTTGACCAAAAATCAATATTCAATGAGTTTGGTCCATATGGCAGTCAGTTTTCCCAGACATCTATTTTTAATCAATTTTGTCCATATGGCGGACAATTTTCTCAATTAAGTCCTTTTAATCAATTTTCGCAAACTCCTCCTAAAGTTTATCTAAAAGGAAAGTTTGCGGGGTTATTGACAGTTAATCAATTTCTTACTGGCAATAAAATTAATCCAAACACAATTAAGGAATGGGCAAGAGAAAGACTGTGACAAAATTTACTGCACATAACATTGGTATTGCTGCAAGTGGGGCGGGACGTTGAAACTTCGGCTGTTTGCATCGCTGTACTTTTGTTCCGGCAGACGAGTTTGAATTTGGCTTTTTGTTGTTAACTTCAACTTTATGTTTTCAATTGGGCAGCGGTTCCGGGCTGGACGTCATGAAATATCCCACCTGCAGCAATACCTGCCCGTCAGACTGTGAAAAAACTATTTTATTTCTAAAAAACAGTTGGTACAATTTCGTGTAAAGCATACTGAAGTTGATTTACACAGCCTTTAAAAATAAGAGTGGATGCAATTGAAAAAAAGT
>JBJXDV010000175.1:0-4471 GCA_046153465.1 Chitinophagaceae bacterium | reverse complement strand
ATTCCACATGGTAATCTCTTGTAAGCGGTAAAACAAACTGTACCAATTGTACGGGCCAATTTGTTTTGTTGATGAGTTCCTTTCCTTTAGCGTGAAATTTCATTGCCAGGCTAACATCTTCTGGCTTTTGCCACAAATAAAGATTTTCTTCAAAAAAGAATAATAGACTACTATCAATTTCATTATCTGTTATCGAGGCATCTTTTCCATTCAATTTTACCCTGCATTCTATTTCAAACTGGCTTTTTACCATTTGAACCTTGAAATAAGGAGTAATAAAATCAGTAACCATTCCAATTGCTTTCAGATGCTCCGTCTTAAAAGGCTTTTTACCATTGAGATAAAACACGAATGGGCTGGCGGCAATTTCAGGAAATAGTTTTTTTAATTTTGGGTGAAGATATTCTACCATCAATACTTTGGTGTCTTCCGGCAAGTCATCTTCCTCATGATGAATAATATTTTCCCAGATGCCACTGAAGGGAGAATTGCGGTTTAGGTATTTATTAATCTCCGTTTCATGCATTTTACGAAGTGCGGGGATCAACAACTGATCATTTGCGTTATATCCTTCAGGGCTAATAAATTTACTGAGATCTAATTTCTCTACTTTCCCAACAAAAGCGGTGGCATCTTCATTGCTTTCACCGTTTACTGCATCCAACGCAAAACCCGGATAGCCCTGGTAGTTAAAATTAAATACCACTCCCACCCGTTGTGAAATACTGGTTGTTTTTTCTATCGACAACGGTTCGTCGGGGTCAACGGGTTCTGGCTCCGGAAGTTTAAACCTGGGCTTGTTAAGGTCCTGAGGTGTTACTCGTTTGATAGAAATATCTAATAACCGTAAAAAAGGTTTTCCTTCTTTATAGGTAAATTCAAATTTTCCTTTCAAGTCATCTGTTAATGAATAGCCGTACGCTTCTAACAGTTTATTTTTTTCTTTATCCCAATTTCGTATGGTATCAAAATAATAAGGTCCATACGTACTCAGCAATTGAAGAAACACAATTACTTTCGGTAAGCATAGCGGGTGTTGTGTTTCTTCGAACGTACAACTGGTATCAAAATTCCGTTCTTCATTTTTACGAATTACTACCGGGTAATCAACGCCGTCAATAGGCACGGTAGCTTTTACGGTTTCATCTTTTGCAAAATCAATCGTTACTTTTTGCTCCCGTAAATAAGCTTCTGCATCCTGGTAGGTAGTCGATGAACAAAGTAAACGAAGGGTTTTAATATCGATAATTTTCATCTTCACGACCGTATGCTTTTGATCGTAGGTGGCATCCTGCGATTTCAGCATATTCCGGTCTAACATTTCCTGCAATTGTATAAGAGACGCCGCTTCGTGCCGGCAGATATCGCCTAAATTGTAGGGACAGGCACAACGCAGCGATAAGCCCCGCGGATCTTTAAATTTTTGAATATGCACTTTGTAATACGTTGCATAACTATCATCCTTCACCCGAAAAGTAACTGAATCAAGCAATTCATCAAAGTCTACCAACTCAACATAGCCAATCGCATGAATCTTTTTTCCCCTGCGAATAACTTCATCGGTTCCATGGGTATAAACGTATTTTGTAAGATGCGGTAAAGCCATTCAGTTGATCAATTTTGCAGTTGGCAGCTAACAGTTAAAATTCGAATAAAAGCAGGTGCTTAACTGTATTCGCCCACTACCAACTCATTCAAGGGCAATTGGCAAAAGTAAAGGAAAAAAGGCAAGGAGCGGAGGGCAATTACTGATTATTTATTTAAAAATAAAGCTTGAAAACCGAACAAAACCGCCTTTCGGAATTATGGAAGGGAAATCAATTTTTTAGAATCCCTTTGAACGCAATAAAACAAAAGATTTACATAAAATCTGCAATTCTGCCTTCCTGTTTTCTACTTCCTTCCGAACTTATTTTTAAAATCTTGATAACAAAACCCAGTATACCATTTGGCCGTTATACCTTTGCTTTATTACAAATAAATAAAACTGGTATGTTACGGCGAATTATTGTTTCCTTATTTATCATTTTCCCTGCTTTTAATTCTATTGCTCAAAAATTAAAAAAAGCAGATAAGGCAATTGTTAGTAACCTGCAATCGCATGTACACTTTTTGGCTGATGACAAACTGGAAGGTAGAAGGGCTGGTACCGCTGGTGAAAAATTGGCGTACGAATATATAGGTGATCAATTTCAAAAAATCGGTTTACAAACCAAAGGAACTAATGGATGGCTGCAACCTTTTGAAATTTATGATGGCAAACAAATTAATCCCACTACCCATTTAATAATTAATGGTGCTGATCTGCAACTTGAAAAAGATTTTTTTCCATTAAATAGCAGCGCTAATAAAAGTGCTGAAGCGGCTGTTTCCATCGCGTTAGCAGAAAGAGGCGTTCCCTGGTTTTTTGATTTGAAAGAATTGTTGCAGGAAAATAAAGACAATCCTCATTTTGATTTGGCAGAAGCTATAAAAACCAAAGCAGGTAAATCTTCGGAAAAAGGAGCTACCGCTATTATTGTATACAACAGTTCGTCTATAGTAGATAATCTTCAGTTTAATAGCAAGGATCGCATTGAGCCGGCAACCATTCCTATTTTGTATGTAACGGCGGAAGCACGTAAGAAATATTTGTCCGACGTACAGGCGACTCTTGATATAAAATTAAAAACGGATATTGGCGATAAAAAAAGAACCGGAAATAACGTGGTTGGCTACCTGGATAATGGCGCTGCAACCACCGTAGTACTGGGCGCCCATTACGATCACCTGGGATATGGAGAAGATGGAAATTCAATGTTACGTAACAGCACCGAAAAATTAATTCACAATGGAGCCGATGACAATGCAAGTGGTACTGCTGCATTGATTGAACTTGCAAGAATGTTGAAAGCTACTAACAACAGTAAGTGTAATTTTCTTTTTATTGCTTTCTCAGCCGAAGAGTTGGGGCTTAATGGATCAAAATATTTTACAGAGCATCCAACCATTGATTTAAGTAATGTGAATTATATGATTAATATGGATATGGTTGGAAGATTGAATGATAGTAGTAAAGCGTTGCAGGTAGGAGGTTATGGTACCTCGCCGTGGTGGGGGAAATTATTTGCATCTATAAATGAAAGAAAAAGTTATTTCTCAATTAAGTTCGATTCAAGCGGAACGGGTCCAAGTGATCATACTTCATTTTACCGGAAAGATATACCTGTATTATTTTTCTTTACCGGATTACACATCGATTATCATAAACCTTCGGATGATTTTGACAAAATAAATTATGCAGGGGAGTTACAAATTATAAAATATATTGCTGGTATTATATCCAAAAGCGGAGGGCAAGGTAAACTGGCATTTACTAAAACACGCGAAACACAGAGTACCAGCAGCACAAGGCTGGGTTCTGCAACAATGGGAATTATGCCCGATTATACCTTTTCAGGAACGGGTGTTCGGATAGATGGTATAACAGATAACAGGCCAGCTCAAAAAGCGGGTTTAAAAGCAGGCGATATAATTGTACAACTGGGAGAACACCATACAAATTCAATGGAAAACTATATGCAGGCTCTATCAAAATTTAAAAAAGGCGATAAAACTATCGTAAAGTATAAAAGAGCAAATGAATTAAAAGAAGCAGAAGTGGTTTTTTGAAAGATGGCTGGTGCGGAAAATAATGGCTGGTGCAGAAACCAGCCATGAAAAATAAGACAAACACATTCAAATCAATAATGGCAACCATGAAACTCAAACTCGATGTTGAAGACATGGCCGATGAATTTTTTGAAGAGACACAATTGCTGGGCATCGTTGCTCTAATTAAAGATTACCAGTTTTGTTGGTTTCTTAATAATAATCTTCGTTTCAACTTTCGAAGAAATAATGATATAGAAATACAACTCTATAAAAAAAATCGTCATTACTATTTTGGTATTCATGAATATAAACAACCGAACAGCAGTTTAGTACATTATTTATACAAAAACCATTTCGACGGAGAATACCTGTTACCGGAATTTAAGCACCTCGATTATTTATGGTTGTTAAAAGGAGATCTTGTAAGCAGTAGCTTTTTAGAAGACCTTAAAACAACTATCAGATCGCTAAATGGAGTGCAATTAGTAATGGAATTAACCAATGAGAAAATAAAGAACAGAGGGCATTTAATATTTTAAATTAATTTTTATGTGGAAAGAACAGGACAATAAACTATATAGAAAATTTGAATTCAAAAATTTTTCAGAAGCATTTGCTTTTATGACCCGCGTGGCTATTGAAGCAGAAAAAATGGATCATCATCCTTTCTGGAGCAATGTATGGAACAAGGTTGAAATATGGCTCAATACACATGATGCAGGCGATAAAGTAACAGATAAGGACCACAAACTTGCAAAGCGTATTGATGATTTACTTGTATGAGTTGCCAACTCGCCGATACAGTACTTATGATTCGCCCGGTTTCATTTGGATTTAA
>JBJXDV010000174.1:0-3331 GCA_046153465.1 Chitinophagaceae bacterium | reverse complement strand
GTGCTACGGGCAAAAATACTATTGATAAGTTCTTTGGAAATGCGGTGAATGTAAAGAAGAATGGTTATGCGTATATCTATCTCAGTAATGAAAGTGATGAGCTGGTTTATTTCGATAACCTGTTGCTTACGCACGAACGGGGACGTATACTGGAAGAAAATCATTATTATCCTTTTGGCCTTACTCAAGCCGGAATATCATCCAAAGCACTATCGTTTGGAGGTGCCGAAAACAAATACAAGATAACCGGTAAAGAGGAACAACGAAAGGAGTTTACGGATGGCAGTGGATTAGACTGGTTAGATTTTGGTGCACGTATGTATGATGCACAAATTGGAAGGTGGAACCATATAGATCCGTTGGCTGATCAGATGCGAAGACATAGTCCGTATAATTATGTTTTTAATAATCCGATCAATTTTATCGACTTGGATGGAATGAAAGGTGTAAAACCTATTTCGCATGAAGGACCGGCGAGGTACAAAAGCGCCGATGCTGCTGCAATTGGATGGGCGCGTGAGTATGCTAATTTAACTAAAACTCAACCCGTTTCAGAATACTCGTCTTTAATTTATAAATTTACAACTAAAAGTGGTGAGACATTTTGGTCTTATACTCCGGGTATTCAACACGAAATAAAATCTTGGAGATGGCGCGCTTCTCCCGGGCCAGGGGATGTTGCGCATCTAAGCAGCTTGAAAGGCCTAAAAATAGAATTTAAGGCAATGATTCATTCCCATACTGATACTGGACCAAATCCAAATATTCCTTCATCCGCAACAACTATGGGAAGAGGAGATAAGGGAATTATGGCCGATTTCCCTGGACTTTCGCATTACTTTTTATTTCCAAATGGAAGGTTAGAAGTTCAAAGAAGTGGTAAAGCAGACGAGGATATGAAGCCCAATGAACAAGAAGGATCAACCAGGGATCTTATTGCTTATAATTTTGGAGAAGCTGAACCAGCAGTCATAAAGAATTCAAATGTAGAAGGAAAGAATAAAACTATGACTGACTTTGACCCAGTAAAAAATACGGAGCCAATTCCGGTATTGGATAACATCCCTATTTTTAATAAATCTATTCCTTCGGGACTAAATTTATTTAAGCTGTTGGGAATGACGATGTATCCTGGAAGCGCAGGTCCTTGTTGTAAACCAGAATTACCTCGGGGAACTGGGAAGAATTAATTTTAACTTATAAATTTCGAATGAAAACGTTGTCTCTATGAATAAGATTTTATTATTAACTGCCGTTACATTTCTTCTTTACATATACTCCTGTAAGAGTAATCAGAAAAAAAATGCAGCTACTAATTACAATGTAACTGATACAGTAACTAAGGACATTCCAAAAAGAAGTGATGGAACTCCGTTTATAGTTTATGTTAAGCTAAAGGAATTAGAAAAGATAGGCGATTTTCCATCGTTGGAATTTGGATTTGATTCCCTGCAAATTAGAATTTGGTATGGCGCCTCCTTTAGTGATAGCTTTCAATTAATAACCCTTAAAAAAATGAGTGTTGATTGGAAGGCAGAATTATATTTTTTAAAATATAATTATGATGAAAAACGGGATAAATTAATATCACTTAATAAAAGGATTGAAGCTAAACTTCCTAAGTCGGGTTGGGGAAATTTCATCAAAAAAATATACGACTTAAAGATTCTAACATTGCCAAATGCTGAATCGTTACCAGGATTTGCGGAATGTTTCGATGGAGCTGGAATTACTATAGAGGTTGCAACTATTAAAGAGTATCGAATCTATAATTACCCTTGCTTAGGCAGTTTTCTAAAAATTTGGCAATGTCGAAATGCTTTAGAAATACTTGAATTGTTGGAAAATGAATTTGAATTCACTCGTGTAGGCGAATTATATAATCAGTAACATACCCCTGCTCGCTAAGGATGGTTATAAATTATTAAGCTGGCTCCTGCTGGTGCAAGTATGATTATAAAATAGTGAAAGCTGGCGCGGGTGTTTTTTCCGGTTAGTTTAGAAATTTTACAAAAGCAGGTAGCTAGGAAAAACAACCTCCCGCATGAGGCGGGACAGGGTGTGCCTGAGTAGCAAGAAGATAATAGTTGAAAAAAAACTAACAGTAAAGCTCAGTATCGAATATTCGAAACAGGTAGTTTGTGTATATAACAGGCAAATAAAAATTAAAGATATAAGGCACAAATTATTTTGTTGCCCCTGCAACACATTTTCAAAAATTTAAAGATACTTTTGGTGCAAAGCCCCTCCTTGGGAGGGGTTGGGGAGGCCTAGCATTAGCCTTCGGAGGCGCCGAAAATAAATACAAAATAACCGGTACGGAAGAACAGCGCAAAGAATTTACGGATGGAACGGGTTTAGACTGGTTAGATTTTGGGGCCCGAATGTATGATGCACAAATTGGAAGGTGGAACCATATAGATCCGTTGGCGGACAGGTCGGGAAGATTTAGTCCATACAATTATGTTTATAATAATCCGATTCGATTTATTGATCCGGATGGAATGCAAGTTAAGACGGATAAAAAAGGCAATGTAACATATACAGAAACGGATGCGGCAATAAAGCTGGTTATGTTGCAATTTGCAGAAAATATAGAGAAGGGGAATACTGAAAAAAAGAAAGAAGGTGAAGATGGTAAGAAACAAAATGATAATGGAAACTCAAATAGTGATCAACCCAAAAATGGTCATGTTGTTATAATCGGCGGTGCCAGAGATATTGCCGATAATTTTGGAGGCATTGCAGCATTCGACGGAAAAATTGGAGGTATTATTAATGGTGTTCTTGAAGGAGGAAATGCTGAAGTAATGCCTTTTAGTTCTTCTCCTAGAGACAAAGGCCATGAAGTTTTTATTAGGGATATCACAAATTATATCATGCTTCATCATAAAGAGGGTCAAAAACTAATTATATATGGATACAGTTATGGAGGCTTTATTGCACTGGAGGTTTGCCGGGAATTATTAAAACGTGGTAGCTCAATTCAAGTTGATCTGTTAATAACTATTGATGCAGCATTTGGTGATCAAACTAAAATAATAAATCGAAGTGTTGCAAGTAATGTGAAGAATATTGTCAATCTTTTTCAACTTACTCCCAGCGGTGGTTCTTATGGCGGCGCTGTTACACCTTATAATGATCCCAGAATTCGAATTCAGCGAGATTTAACTTCAAAAAGTATAACACACGGAAATATGTCAGGTAAAACTAAAGATGATGTAATTACACTAATTAATGATTATCTAAAAAATTAATTCTATGCTAAAGACTGCAATTAAGATTTATATTGTTGTTAACTCAATTATAATGTTTCCCTTAATGATTGAAT
>JBJXDV010000173.1:0-3826 GCA_046153465.1 Chitinophagaceae bacterium | reverse complement strand
AGGAACTAAAAAAATTGGGATAATTGTTAAAGGGACAAAAGAATAGACAAATTGCTGCTAACTGAAAATTCTTAAAAATTTATAGTAAAATTTAAAGTTGTATATGAAAACTTCAAAAAAAATTCGCGTTCTTTCAGCTGCTGTATTAATGGTTATCGACAATGGTTACACGCAGCAATCGTTGATAAAATTTGAACCGGTAAGTTTCTCGCAGGTTTCGATTACTGATGATTTCTGGAAACCAAAAATTGATAAGGTAGCAACTAAAACCCTTGCTGCCTGTATTTATCAAACAGAAGTGGCGACACCCCGAATTAAAAATTTTGAAAAAGTAGCCCGAAAAAAAGGGGAGAAGCATGAAGGAATTTTTTATGACGATAGTGATGTTTTCAAAGCATTGGAAGCAATGGCCTATTCATTAAAAACTCATCCGAGTACGGAAATGGAAGCTAAATGTGACGAATGGATTGATAAAATTGCTGCAGCACAGCAACCTGATGGATATCTTAATACATTTTATACGTTGAATGAAATCAATAACCGCTACACGGATATGAGTATGCATGAAGACTATAATGCGGGCCATATGATTGAAGCCGGTGTTGCTTATTTTAATGCAACAGGCAAACGTAAATTATTGGATGTTTGTATTCGCTGGGCCGATCATTTTGATGCATTATTTGGACCAACAAAAAAACATTGGGTAACCGGGCATGAAGAACTTGAACTTGCATTGGTAAAGTTATATAGAGCCACCAAAAACGAAAAATATCTTACCCTTTCAAATTGGCTATTGAGTGAAAGAGGTCATGGGAACGCCAAAGGTTATACCTGGACCGATTGGAAAGACACGGCCTATGCTCAGGATATTTTACCGGTAAAAGAACAAACACAAATAACGGGTCATGCGGTTCGGGCAATGTATTTATATACCGGCGCGGCCGATGTTGCAGCGCTTACAGGTGATAATGGATATATGAAAGCTATGAAAACCGTATGGGAAGACGTAGTTTTTCGGAATATGTATATAACCGGTGGCATAGGATCGGCAGGAAGTAACGAAGGGTTTTCACAAGACTATGATTTACCTAATGAACAGGCTTATTGTGAAACATGTGCTTCGGTTGGATTAGTACTTTGGAATCAACGAATGAATGCATTAACCGGAGAAACGAAATATATTGATGTATTAGAGCGTAGTTTATACAATGGCGCGTTAGATGGCCTAAGTTTAACCGGCGATCGTTTTTTTTATGGTAATCCCCTGGCTTCAAGGGGGCAGCATCAGCGAAGAGAATGGTTTGGCACAGCCTGTTGTCCGGCAAATATTGCACGACTGGTAGCATCGCTGGGCGATTATATCTATGCAAAAAATAATATCGGCATCTGGATTAATTTATTTGTTGGAAGCGAAACCAGGCAATTAATTGGAAAAAATGATGTAAGTGTCAAAATGCAAACGAATTATCCCTGGGATGGAAAAGTTCATTTGAATATTGATCCGCAAAAGAAAGGAACGTTCAGGTTGCAGGTACGCATACCCGGTTGGTCTATTCCTCAACAGGGATCTGAACAAACCTACTTAACTAAATTTAGCGCAACCGAATCTGTTGCTCCCTTAAAAATAAATGGAGCTGAAACAAAATATATCGTTGAAAACGGTTATATGGTTATTGATCGCGAGTGGAAAAAAGGGGATGTTGTTGATATCGAATTTACGATGAACGCACACCTTGTTAGTTCGAGAAATGAAATAAAACAAAATGAAAATAGAGTTGCTATTCAACGAGGGCCTTTAGTGTATTGTGTAGAAGGAGCAGATAATAACAATAAAGCATGGAATATTATTGTTCCGGAAAATACTTCCTTTTTGCCAGTTGCTCAGAAAGTACTCGACGAATCTGTAATAGCCTTGCAAGCATCTGTGCCTGTTGTAATAGTAAATGAAGAAGGCACTTCTATGAATACAGTCACTAAAACTATAACGGCTATTCCTTATTATGTTTGGGCCAATAGGGGAAAAAATGAAATGCAGGTTTGGTTGCCCACTAAAATGAAAGATGTAAAAATTAATTATTGAAAGGCTCAGAGCCTGACGAAGAGTTCATTAAATAAAACAAAATAATTTTATTTACCACTAACCAATAATCATGAAGTATTTCATCAGTGTCGTTACAATTATTGCAACAATTTTTTTTCTTTCGTGCAATGACCATAACGAGAAATCTGTAGACAAAAATGACTCACCGGGTAATACTATTCAAAAAAAATATTCAATGACGGAACAATCTTATGGAACCATTGGTACAGAAAAGGTGGTGCAATATATACTCACTAACCCATCCGGAATGATGGTAAAAATTTTAAACTACGGAGGTACAGTTAGCAATATAGTAGTTCCGGATAAAAATGGACAGATGGGAGAAGTAGTATTGGGTTACGATTCTCTTGCCGGTTACCTGCAAAAAGCAAATCCTTATTTTGGTTGTTTGGTGGGCCGTTATGCCAATAGAATTGCTAAAGGAACATTCACAATAGATGGAAAAAAATATGCATTGGCAACTAATAATAATGGAAATAGCTTGCATGGCGGTTTAAAAGGATTTGATAAAGTGATTTGGAATGCAAAAGCAATACCTGGCGATAGCAGTTTGCAGTTAACGTATTTAAGTAAAGATGGGGAAGAAGGGTATCCCGGGAATTTATCTGTCGAAGTAGTATATACGCTTGGATCTGATAATCAGTTAAAGATCGACTATACCGCTACTGCCGATAAGGCCACACCGGTCAATCTGAGCAATCATTGTTACTTCAATTTATCCGGAGAAAAAGATAGTACTATTCTGGATCATGAAGTACAAATCAAAGCTACCAGCATAACTGCAGTTAATGATCAGTTGATTCCTACGGGTGTTTTACCGGGAGTGAAAAATACGCCGATGGATTTTACAACAATGAAACGTATTGGTAATGATTTGCCGAATGTAACCGGTGGATATGATCATAACTGGATATTGGATCGCCAGGGAAAAAATCTCGAATTAATTGCTTCTGTATATCACCCTGGCAGTGGCAGATATATGGAAGTTTCCACCACAGAGCCAGGTATACAATTTTATACAGGTAATTTTTTGGATGGAACATTAAAAGGAAGGAATAATAAATTTTATGTAAAACATGCGGGCTTTTGCCTGGAAACGCAGCATTTTCCTGATTCTCCAAATCAACCAACATTTCCCACGACCGTTCTGAAGCCCGGAGAAACCTACCACCATTCAACGATCTATAAATTCTCAACAAAATAACAAATAGCAAACTGTAGTGTATGTTAATTAAACAATTTTCGACTAGTGCAGGCAGGGAGTGGCATTCAAACATTTAATAAAATCTAACATGAAGAAGTTTTTTTTATCATTTATTTTATATTCTTTATTGTTCAGCTCATTTTCACAAGTTACCAAAGCTCCAGCCTATCCATTAATCACACATGATCCCTATTTTAGTGTTTGGAGTTTTGGAGATACGCTTAATGCATCATCAACAAAACACTGGACAGGCAAGGAGCATGAATTACTTGGATTAATAAATGTAGATGGAAAACTATTTAATTTTTTAGGAAAGCCATCAATGCCTTTTGAAACACTTATAGCAACGGGCGAAGAAAAACCTTATACCTGCCGGTATACAGAAAATGATCCTGGAAAAGATTGGATGAAGGAAAACTATAATGATCAGCAATGGAAAAAAGGAAAAGCCCCTTTTGGGAATGGCTGGGATAATGATGCCAGTACCGCGTGGAAAACGAAAAGCATATGGATGAGGCGAA
>JBJXDV010000172.1:0-4556 GCA_046153465.1 Chitinophagaceae bacterium | reverse complement strand
AAGCCCAAGTATCCAAAAAGGAATTAATTTCCCCAATATAAACAGGTGTTTTTTAATAGGAGTAACATTAATCTGTTCGATGGTTCCGATTTCTTTTTCGCGAACGATATTAATGGCCGCCAGGTTTGCGCCTACCATGGTTAAAAGAATAACTAATATCCCGGGAACCATAAAATATTTGTAATTCATTGAGGGGTTGAACCAGTTAGAAGACGTAACCTCAATCGTTGTTTCCGGGCTGAAACGGGGAAATTGAATCCACTCCGTTCTTACCTGCCTGTTATATTCCTGGATAATTGTTCTAAGATAGGCCCCACCGAGGTTTGCTTTCACACCATTAATTGCATTCAGCGCCATAAACAATTTCGCCTCGCTTTCTTTTACAAGATTTTTTTCAAAAGAAGCGGGTATTTGCAATACCAGGTCGGCCTTATCGTCTTCTACCTGTTGCAGTGAATTGGGATAGGAAGAAGAATAATCAGTCAATATGAAATAACCCGACGCAGTGATTTTATTTATCAATTGGCGCGAGTATTCTGATCGATCCTGATCAACTACGGCTAATTTTATATTTTTTATTTCATAATCCGCGGCCCAGGGTAAAATCAATAACTGGATCACCGGCATAATAAATATGATCCGCAAAATTGATGGATTGCGAAATATTTGACGAAATTCCTTCTGTAATAAAAATTTTAATGATCTCATGCCAGCCTGATTTTAAATTTCCTGATAGCAAGCCCTAAAAAGAAAAGCATCATTCCAAAAAGAATTAAAGTCTCTTTCCAAACAGTAGAAAACCCGAGTCCTTTTATCATTACTGATTTAACGATTCTATAGTACCATTTTGCAGGAACGATATTTGATACGGTTCTAAGTGGCAGCGGCATATTTTCTATCGGGAACATGAAACCGCTTAACATGATCGTGGGCAAAAACAATGCAACCAGTGAAATAAACATCGCCGTTTGTTGTGTGGCAGCGCCAGAGGATATCAACAACCCCAGCGACAGCGAAACAAGAATAAATAAAATACTTTCCGCAACAAGCAAAAAAAGACTGCCGTTGATTGGTACTTCCAGCACATATACACTCAACAACAAGATACTTGCTATGTTAACGATCGACAATAAAAGGTAAGGGACCGCTTTGGCAATCACAATCATCATTGGTTTCATGGGCGATACCAGTAACACTTCCAGCGTACCCATTTCCTTTTCTTTTACAATCGTAATAGCTGTCATCATCGTGCAAACCAATAATAAAACCATTGCCATTACACCTGGCACAAAATTGAATGCGCCTTTCTGTTGAGGGTTGTACAACATTCTCATTTCTGTGGATATGGTATAGGGCAGTTTTCGGTTATTCGTGATTCGATTTTGATAATCGAAAATAATTGCCGTTGCATAATTAGTTAGTGTATTTGCCACATTGGGATCGGATGCATCCGCCAGTAATTGAATCTGTGCTTTATTCAGATGATTTAAATCTTGTTCAAACTGCGATGGAAAAACAATTGCCATTTTTATTGTTCCACGTTGAAATGCTTTTTCAATTTCATTGATTGAATTGAAATTTCTTACAACTTCAAAATAACGACTCGCATCAATCTCTGAAACCAGTGCCATCGAAGCAGCATCCTTCGCCGGGTCAAGTATTCCAATTTTTGCGTTTTTAACTTCATTGGTAAGTGCAAAACCAAAAATAATAATCTGTATTACGGGCATACCCAATAAAATAAACATGGTTCGCTTATCGCGCCAGATATGAAAAAATTCCTTTTTTATGAAAATCAAAAACTGCTTCATTCAACGTCTATTTATCTACGTAATAGAAAATATCTTTCCTTTACTTTGCCGTACCTTACCTGTCAATTCAATTTGTTTTGGGGAAATTGAAATTTCCCGCTTCGGTAATAACCTCGAAAATTAAATGCCAACATACACATCAATCAGCCGCTCTCTTAGCCTTTCGCGCTAATTGTAAAAAGACTTCATCCATTGAAGCTGCTGCATATGTTTTTCGCAAGGCAGCAGGTGTATCCATCGCTTCTATTCTACCGTCAACCATAATACTAACGCGATTGCAATACTCAGCTTCGTCCATATAGTGTGTGGTAACAAAAACAGTAATGCCTCTTGCTGCAGCTTCATAAATCATATTCCAAAATTCTCTACGGGTTACCGGATCAACCCCGCCCGTTGGCTCATCTAAAAAAACTATTTTTGGTTCATGAAAAATTGCAACTGAAAAAGCGAGTTTTTGCTTCCACCCCAATGGAAGGGAACTGACTAATTTATTTCCTTCACTGGTTAGGTGCAAATGATCGAGAATAGAAATGGTTTTCTCTTTAATGAACATATCGCTCATTCCATAAATACCTCCATAGAACTTCATATTTTCTTTTACAGTAAGATCATCATACAGCGAGAATTTCTGGCTCATATAACCAATATTCCGTTTGATGCGTTCATTTTGTTTAAACACATCAAACCCTGCCACGCTGGCAATACCTGAAGTAGGAAGTGAAAGGCCACATAGCATACGCATGGCCGTTGTTTTACCAGCTCCGTTGGCACCAAGGAATCCAAATATTTCTCCTTTCTTAACATCAAAAGAAATATTATCGACCGCTACGAAATCGCCAAAGCGTTTACATAATTTTTCAGCTATAATAATTTTTTCATTGATCATACTAATAATGCATTAATTCCATAAAGCAATCCTCAATGGTAGGTTGAAGCGTAACGATCTCTAATTCCCCGTTTAAAGCAGACCCAAGATTTTCCATCAGCGCTTGCCCGTTGCTACCTGGTTTCATTATTACGTTATGGTAGATGCCGGATGGATAGGCTCTTTCTACGCCAGGGATTTTTTTTACGTCGTTTAGTAATTGAAGCATATTATTTGCCCGCACACCAAAAATGGGTCTTCCAAACTCAGCAACAATCTGAGCAGGTGTATTAATCGACAAGATGGATCCATTTTGAATAAGTGCCACACGATCGCATAAAGCAGCTTCATCCATATAAGGCGTTGATACAAGAATAGTAATTCCTTTCTCCTGCAATGACTTTAGCATAGCCCAAAATTCCTTCCTTGAAACAGCATCAACACCTGTAGTAGGTTCATCAAGAAATAATACAGATGGCCGGTGAATAAGGGCACAACTAAGCGCCAGTTTTTGTTTCATACCCCCCGACAATTTACCGGCCTTTCTATCTTTAAAAGGCTCGATCTGTGAATAAATATCTTTTATCAATTCATAGTTTTCGGAAACACTTGTATTAAAAATAGTAGCGAAGAAATCAAGATTTTCTATTACGGAAAGATCGGGGTACAACGAAAATTTTCCCGGCATATATCCTACACGTTGCCGTATTGTTTTATAGTCTTTTACTACATCACATCCATCTACAACCGCTCTTCCTTCATCGGCCAGTAATAAGGTAGTGAGTATTCTGAATAAAGAAGTTTTACCCGCTCCATCCGGGCCAATCATTCCAAATAGCTCGCCTTTGGCTACTTCAAAGTTTATGCCTTTCAACGCCTGTACCTTCGCTTTTTTAGTACCGTAGCTTTTGTAAATATTTTCGACTTCAATTGCAACCATGATAGTATTCCTAAACAAGAAAGGTGAAATGATTTAAAATATCTTATTAAACCAGCAAATAATTTTTACGGATCATTCCTTTATTTCAGTTTTCCAATTTGAATTTCCCTGGGCAACACCAATTCCCCATACATACCAATTTTTAAGAACCCATCGTTTTGCACTTTTATTTTTACTGCATATACCAAATTGGTTCTTTCTTCTTTGGTTTGAATTGTTTTAGGTGTAAACTCTGCTTTATCGGAAATCCAAATGATAGTTCCGGAATAATCTTTATAATTTTTTGCACCGGCATCAACAATTACTTTCACTTCCTGATTTAATTTTATCTGTGGCAATTGTACACCTGAAATATAAGCGCGAAGATTTAATGAACTAAGGTCGGCAATCTTATACAATGGTTTGCCGGGGGAAGTTATTTCTCCCGTCTCTGCATATTTCATAATAACAGTTCCGGCAACGGGGTTAACAATGATTGCGCGCTGTATCTGGTCATTTAATTGTGCGATTCTCTTTTGAAGCGGGGCTCCTTCGCTTAATATACTTCTATTTTGTGTGGCGATTGTGTTTCGCTGTACTGCTATTTGTTGGCTAATTACATTCATTTCTTTTTGCACGATGTCAATTTGTGCCACCATATCATCTAACTGCTTTTGGGTAGCAGCATCCGCTTTTACTAAATTTTCAACCCGTAGCTTTTCTTTCATCAGGTTGTTTAACCGGGATTGTTGAACAGCGCGCTGTTGTTCAAGTAACCGTACCTGTGGCATAGCATCCATGGTTTTTTGATTCAACGACTGAATACTTGCCTTTACCTGCTCTTTTTGCAATGAAATGCCTTCAGCATCCACCACCCCTACCGTGCTGTCTTTCGATAATACAGAACCTTCGCGTAGATTCAGCGAAACAATGCGACCGGCTAACTCCGACGACACTACTA
>JBJXDV010000171.1:0-17512 GCA_046153465.1 Chitinophagaceae bacterium | reverse complement strand
CAAAGTATTGATGATACCGTTGCCCGCACCGATTGGGGATGGAAACAGGAATATAACCTCGAGAAAATGACACTTGATATGTTTACTAATCTCAAACTTATTTAATGAAATTATTATCAATCTTTCTTGCAGTTCTTTTTCTTATTTCCTGTGCCAATGAAAAGGAAAAAGATTCTAAAGAAGTTGTTGCTCCATCAACTATTGTTGTAGATACTGTTGGTAAAATTATAGCTATTACCAGGCCCGGAGAGTTAGATACAGTTACGAAAAGTATTAAAGCGATTGTTACAAAAAAAATAAACGATTTAACTATTACTATTTCTTACCATTCACCAGCAGTGCGCAATCGGGTGATTTGGGGCGGACTTGTTCCTTTTGACCAGGTATGGGTTGCAGGCGCGCATATGGCTACCAGTATTGAATTTAATAAACGATTAACTATTAATGGTAAAAAAATACCTGCAGGAAAGTATGCCTTGTTTGCGATTCCCTCACAAAAAGAATGGACGCTTATTTTGAATAGAAACTGGCAACAACACCTCACTGATAAATATGATATAAGAGAAGATGTATTGCGCGTTATGGTAAAGCCAGATACAATTAACTATTTGCAGGAAAGACTGAGGTACGATATCATTGAACAGAAAGAAGGGCTGGGAGCTATTGAATTTCGGTGGGAAAAACTATTGATATCTGTTCCTATTAAGTAATCTTTCCATTTCCTGCTAATTATGAATTTCCATTTTCTTAGCTTAATTTAGACCTAACAATAAATAATTGCGCAGAATACTTTCTTCCATACTAATTCTTTTTGTTTTTTGTACACTCCAGTACGGAAAAATAGCTACTTATCTCTATTGTAAATGGCAGACCGAGCTGGTACAACAAAAAAAAGACTGCGGTTGCGAATCTCATCTCATCAGCATGTTTGATCAGGAACATGCCGATGGTACCTCTACAACTATGGTTAAAGAAATTGCCGTTGAATATACTAATGGTTTACCGATGAATGCCCTGTTACCAATAATTTCTTTGCTTTCTATCAGTCCTTTTGCTGAATACGATGCCTCACTACTTCAATATTATCGCTCACCGGCATTCAGGCCGCCTGCTGTTTAATTAAATTTTCTTTTTTTTCGTTGTTGTTGCAGTTCGTTGCAGCCATTCATGCTATTACCTACAATAGCCATTCATTTATTATTTAAACATACTAAATATGAAAAAGAATATAATCTTTTTAGTTGCCACCTTATTTTTTACAATTAATACGTTGCCCTTAAATGCTCAAAATGATCCTTCCTATTTTCAGAAGATAAAAGATTCAAATGGTAATGAACAGCTACTCGGAGCTTGTTCAAGAATTGCATTACAACAAGCGCCTTTTGTAAACTGGTTTCAACCGAATTACGATAGCTATGTGGTAGATTCTGCCACCTGCAAATTTGTAGAACCATTGTTAAAGAATAAAAAAATTACAATTTTCTTAGGTACATGGTGCGGTGATAGTAAGAGAGAGGTTCCAAGGATACTCAAAATGCTCGACTGTTGTAATTTTCCTGCAGAGCAATTACAATTAATAATGGTTAGTAACCAGGATAGTTCCTATAAGCAAAGTCCGATGCACGAAGAATCGGGACGAAATATTGTGCGGGTACCTACTATTATTGTAGAGGAAGGGGGTAGAGAAAAGGGAAGAATTGTTGAATTCCCAATAGTGAGCCTGGAGAAAGATTTATTGAGCATTTTACGAAACAACCCATACACTCCTAATTACAGTTCTCAACGGGTAGTAGCGAATTAGCGGGGTGGTATTCAGCAAAGGGATACTGATTAAGGTTTGTTCAATCGTAAAATAGTAGCAATATTGTTTAACGAAGAGTATATAAAAATGCGAATCAATTTTGATGTTACTTTCCAAGTGTAATGCAATTTTTTTAACACAGAGAGTCACAAAGTCAATTCACAGAGGATACTCAAAGGTGTTTTACAAAGAAATACGAATAGAGCGTGTAGATTAACCGATTCATGAGATCACTTTTCAACGAAAGGATTTTGAACGGAGACTATTTCGGACACAATAAACTTAACAAAACGCTGGTTCAAACGCTCATCAACGATTAACGAATCGTCAGGTGCCATTTCATGTAATAAATACTTATGCGCAAATACCTATGCATTCAGTAGTTAGAAGAAGTTATTGTGCGCTTCAAAATATGAATGAGCCGCTCTTTTAGAAAAAGGGTTTTTTAAACCATCTCTGCTTAAATTTGTGCCATGCAGCGGTTAACTCTATTATTATTATTACTTACCCAATTAGGTGCGCACGCGCAGGTAAAGAAAGAATTGTATAAAGGAATTTGGAAGGCTCAATTAAAACGGCAGGATGGAGAATTGGTTGTATTTAATTTTGAAACAAAGAAATTAGAAAAAAGATGGCAATTGATTATTCGCAATGCCAGCGAACGGATTGTAGTAAATGATGTAACGGTGAAAGGCGATTCGGTAAATTTTGTGATGCCTTTCTTTGAATCAGAATTTCGTACACAAGTACAACGCGATGGTTCGTTAAAGGGAATATGGTTCAAAGGAACTGCCTTGCAAACACAGCAATGGGAATTTATAGCTCTTCCAAATCATGTAGTACGTTTTGAATCAGTGCAGGGGAAGGAACTGAATAATATAACAGGTCGATGGGCAGTATCTATAGCCAGGCCCAATGGAACTATACGGCCTGCAGTAGCCGAATTTGTACAAAAAGGTAATTATTTGTCGGGAACTTTTTTAGCTCCTTCGGGCGATTATCGCTACCTGGAAGGGATTGTAACAGGTAACCTGCTGAGACTTTCGGTATTTGATGGATCGCATTCGTATTTATTTACTGCTACTATTGATAACAATCAAAAAATCAGCAATGGAATATTTTATTCAGGATTTAACGGGAAGGAAAACTGGACGGCCATAAAAGATGCAACAGCACAGTTACCCGATGTAGGTAACGCACCTCAATTGAAAGAGGGAGAAGATCGTATTCGTTTTAGTTTTAAAGATATTAACCGCAATATCATTTCTTCGTCGGACGATCGGTTTAAAAATAAAGTAATGATTGTGCAATTGATGGGAAGCTGGTGCCCTAATTGTATGGACGAAACAAAATTTTTGAATGAATTGTATATTAATAATAAACAGCGAGGACTGGAAGTAGTAGCGCTGGCTTATGAAAATAGTACCGACTTCGAACGTAGTCGTACAAGCCTGTTAAAATTTCAGCAACGGTTTAATGTTCAGTATCCAATGCTCATTACGGGGGTGTGGGTAAACGATTCTCTTCGAACCGAAAAAACGCTTCCTCAGCTTACAGCTATTAAAGTATTTCCAACAACGATATTTATTGGGAAAGATGGGAAAATTCGGAAATTTCATGCAGGTTTTTTTGGCCCGGGTACCGGCGAATATTTTGAATTATTAAAAAAAGAATTCTACCAGACTCTCGATGATCTATTGAATGAAAAGTAGAAAATTGAACGAATGCCTAGCTGCTTTTCTTTTCATTTTTGAGTGCCATCTGTTCGCGAAAAACTTTTTGAAAAACAATATCTGAAGGCTTTCCTAATGCCTCATAAACTTCTTTATAGCATTCCTTTTTCAAAACCAGCGGGTCCACTTCAACGCTAACCCCAAGTATAACCTTGATGATACCTTCCATTTCATTGAACTGATCTAAGTATGGAGTAAATTCCATCAAAGAAACACTATAATTTTTTTCCTTTGAATAGTAGCCAAGTGAATAGGTTACTGCGTTCTGCGGACCAGCTTGACTATTACTTTTAAAATCCTCTGTTGAAATCAATAAGGTATCTGCTTTTGTTTGTAGTGGACGAATCACTGGCTGTCCGGCTCCAGATGATACCTGTAAGAAAAACCGACTACCCTCTGTTATTGGATAATCTGCAGAATTAAATAAGAATTTTGTTTCTTTTGAAATAAGCATAGCATTATTCACTGTTACATTTGTTTCGAAAGCTTCGGGCAAAGATTCTATTTCTTCGGCCCGGCCACTGAGATAACCTTCCTTTGATTTTAAATGAAACGTTGATTTCAACATTTCTACAAGGGCACTGCCTTGTTTAGTGGCATTGCCGCTTGGACTAATCACAAAAATTCCTTTCCCGGGTACAATTACCCTGATAAGGTCGGTTGGCAAAGAAAAAGATAAGATATCCGTCTCTTTTAATTGGCTCCCGGTTTTAAGTAACTCTCCGGAAGTTTTATTAGTAACGGTTCCCTTCACTTTCGTGACCGTATATTGTGCCACAGTGTTTTTTACAAGGCATAGCAGCAAAAAAATAAAAAAATATTTTATCATAACAGAATTACTTTGATCGTATAAAATAAAATTGTCCTCCTTCATTTCCCTCTTTTCCAAATTGATTTAATTCCGGCTCCAGGTTTGTTTGATTTTTTACCCCATTAAATATAAGATTATAGAGCATTTTAACAGAAAGAAATTTCTGATCATTTTCCTTTAAACTTTTGAGGAGCATTTTTATGAAAATGCTTTCTTCAGGAACTTTTTCAAGGCCGCCGCTGGTTAGTATCTGCCGGCTCTTAAAAACATACTCTTTACTTTTCGGTAGTTGTGGCAATTCCTGTTGATTGTTTTCCCCTCTCATGGCTGCACTATAACAGGCGTCAGACATCAGCAGAATATGCCGGGCCTTACAATCAAAAACAATTTCATCTAATTTTTTATTAGAGATATAATCCAGCTCGGGCCTGCTGGCATTCAGCGGAACCCAATACCCAATAAGTTCGTTGCCGGTTTTTCGGTAGGTTCCATGCCCGGCAAATAGGATGATCACATTATCATTGTCGTTTAGAGATTGTAATTTGGAACTTAATCCTGCGAGGATATCTGCCTGACCCCTGTTATAAATCTCTGCAATATTTTCTTCCTTAAAACCATAGTCTTCCATCAGTACTTTTTTGTACAACTGTGCTTCACTGATAGTACCCGGTAATTTGACCCATTTATCTCCTGTATAATCGCTACAGGCAATTAAAACCGCATGAAAAACGGGCTTTACAGTAGGCGGAATCGGGGGAATGGATTCAATATTATTGTTTCCCGCAGTGGAGGTTTCGGTATACCGATAAGTGACCCTTGAAATTTTTCCTGCCTTATTTTGTGTTTGTATATTGATGCTTCCTGCTCGGTCGGCAAGATTAATGGCGAAATAACCATCCTCATTAAATGTAGTGGCATCCTTTCCATTAATTTTTATCCAATTAATGCCGGAAATATCTTTAACTATACCGCTCACGAAAAGTACTCCTTTTTGAGAAAGATCTCCAGATACTGTACTGTCTTTTATTATTTCCGGGGTTAATAACTTAATAACCGGCAACGCATTTTCAGCTAATTTTTTTTCATTGATTTGAGTAGTTAAGCTGGCCACTTTATCAGCCAACTCATTTAACTGAGGGTTTATCAATGATGCTTTACGGAAATAACTAACCGCTTTTTCAAATTGCCCATTCTGCTCAAATACCCATCCCGTTCTAAACAATACATTGGAGTATTCTATCGAAAGCATTGAATTGCTACCTTGCCCGGGATTTACAAGTTTATATTCTTCCAGAGATGACATTAATAATGGCAGGGCATTCGTATAATCTTTATTGGTAAGGTAATCTGTAGAGGCAATGATATAATTTTTTAAGAATCCAAAGTTTTTAAACTCATCTATATAAGAAGATATTTTTTTATCCTTATAACTTTTATACATGGTACTTGCTTTATCGAATTGGTTGGAGGCAATATAAGCCAGAACAAGGTTAATCATCAGCCGACCATTGGCAGGTTGAATGTCTAACGCTTTCTGGTAGTCGGCAATAGCTTCCTTGTACCTGTTCGTATTGTAAAGCAAAAGACCGCGGTTATTAAGTACATCAATATTTTTGGGATCCAGCACCAGGGCCCAGTTATAAGCGTTTAGCGCAGAGTCCGGCATCGATCGTTGGGTACAGATCATTCCCAATATATTCAGGGCTATTGAAGAACGAGGTTTTACTTTCAACGAAAGCAGGACATCTTTTTCCGATTCATTTATTTTTCCAAGATAATAATAGGCAAGGGCACGGGTATCAAGGGCAGGAGGATATTTGTTGTTGTACCTTAAGGCTTCATTACAGTACCGAATAGCCGAATCATACTGATTAATCTTAATAAAGGAGTTGGCGAGGTTAAACCATCCTCCCAATCGTGTGGGATCGAGCGCAATGGCAGCCCTGTAATCTGTAACGGCCTCGCCCTGCCTGCCCAAAGCCAGTAGCGTATTTCCACGGTTGATTAAACCATTTATGTTTTTGCCGTTTAATTTTAAGACATCATTGAAATTGACCATTGCTGAGTCGTACAGTCCTTTGGAATAAAATACGTTTCCTCTGCCATTCCACCCTTCAATATTGGCGACACCAAAGCGGAGTACTTCATTGAAATCTTTCATTGCCTGTTCGTATAATCCTTGTTGCAAAAAAAGATTACCACGGTTAATAAGCGCAAGAAGAAGCCTGGGATTGATCCTTAAGGCCTCATTAAAATCTTTAAGGGCAGGTTCGAATTTGTTTTGTTCTTTATAAATAAGCCCTCGATTGTTTAGGGTGTTCGTATCAGTTGGATTAAGATGAAGAATTTCTTCATAGTCGGATAAGGCTTTTTCAAAATCATATAATTTTGAATGTAACTCTGCACGTGCTGTCCATAATTCAATAGAAGAAGGATTCATTGAAATCGATTTCGAATAATCAGCCATTGCCTCCTCCTTCTTATTAAGAAAATTATAGGCGTTGCCGCGGTTATAATAAGCAGAATAATATCCGCTATCCAACAAAATAGCTAAACTGTAATCGCTAATTGCCAATTCATATTGCTTCATGTAATAAAAAGCATTACCACGATTATTTCTTGCATCAAATGATTTTGGATCGATTTTAAGTGCTTCAGTAAAATCAGCAATGGCGAGGTCGTATTTCAATTGATCCATATAAAAGGAGCCACGACTGGAAAGTATATAGGGTGACGAGGATTTATTTTTTACCGCCTCGTTAAAGTCTTTTAGCGCCAGATCATTCTTTTGCATTTTTGCATAACAAACAGCACGACTGGCCATCGCGATTCCATGATCGGGTTTTATTTTTAATGCGGCGGTATAGTCTTTGAGGGCTTCAGGAAATTCACGGAGAGCAGTATACGCATCTCCCCGAAAAATGAAAGATTCCAGATCTTCTGGTAATTGTTGGATTACTTTAGAGAAGTCTGTAATTGCTTCTTCCCATTTTTTAAGATCATTGAATAATATTCCCCTATTATAAAGCGCATCAAGTTGGCTGGAATCATTCATCAGTGCCTGGGTATAATCAGCGATGGCTGATTCTTTTTTACCCAATCTTTTATACAAGTTTCCCCGGTTCACAAAAGCCCCTGTATGTTTTGGATTGTTTCTTAATGCTTCATTGAAATCTGTTAATGCACCATCATTCTTTTTTAGTTGCAGGAAGCACATACCTCTTTGGTTAAAGAAATCTGAATTTGTTGGTTCCTTTTCAAGAGCGGTAGTGAAATCTTTAATGGCTAGCTCGTACTTAGCAGTATAATAATAACTAAGCCCTCTATTGCTAAGTGCGCGAGTTAATGTTGAATCATACAAAAGTGCAATTGATAAATCGGTGATCGCTGAGTCGTATTTTTCGGACCAATAATAGGCTTCACCACGGTTGCGCCATGCTTTTGCAAAACTTTGATCCAACAAAATTGCCTGGCTATAATCGTAAATAGCTTGGGGATATTTATTTTGTAAATAATTTGCGATACCCCTCCAATACCAAACCATAGTATCTTTCTGAATCTTTTTTAACACGATGCTGAAATCTTCTTTTGCAGAATCCAGTTTTTGTTTATTCATATAGGCATAACCGCGTTGCTTTAACGCTAAAATGTTTCCAGGGCTTAATTTAAGTGCTTTTCTACAGTCTAACAATGCTGATTCAAACTGTTCTTTATCATTATAGGCCTTGCTCCGGCTGATATAGCCTCCTGCACTATCTGGTTGTTTTTGTATTTGAATAGTTGCCCGGGCGATGCGTACATCAGCGTTTTCTTCCTGTGTATAGGAAGATAGATATCTTGTGAGGAAAAAAAAGAATAATATTAATTGTCTCATCGCTAGTCGTTCTGGTATAGTTCAAGAGCATCAACCTAATTTAGGCAGCCTTCGTTGCTTCTTCAGTCTTTTTTTCAGTTAAATATTTTTTTTGCCTTATATATTCAATGCCCGATAAAATTAAAGAAGGCAGAAAAAGTGCTACCTGGGTATCAAATAGAAATACACAGATTAATGATAATAAGAACATCGATCCAAAATAAGATATATAGCTTTTTACAAATTTCTGCAGATATGAGGAGAAAATAAATTTAAAAGGTAATTTCACAATAGGAATCTTACTGAACCAAGCGGTATAGCTCAACGAACTAAAAGCAAGTAACAGGGTTATGAGAAAGCCAACATTGATGATATGTTGGTTATTAAGTAATGAAAGATAAACATTTGACAAAAGTACGGGCCCCGCTATCTTTCCTAACGGTGTAACATGACTGTCCATTTCAAAATTTCCAATCATAATAATTTTCTTATCAAAAAGAGTTGAAATGGAAGCGGAATCAACGGATGCCAAAAGAAGTAATTCTCCTACGTTGTAATATTGCGTGTAGCTTGGTTTTGTGGCGTCTCTCACATCCTTGTCTTTGAGATAATATTCCGGCCATATTGCAGAAAGGCAAAGTTTTCCGTTGCAGGTAGCATAAAACAAATGATCCTTATAAACTGCCTGGTTTAATTTTTCGTGTAACACAATGGGTATCGAAGAAACCGGGCTGTGATTTAATATTCTGAATTTATTAAAACTGGAACCAAATGTTTGATAGTCGGAATAAGCATAAAGAGAAGGAAAGAGTGGATTTTTATAGTTGCCATCAGCATCTTTGACCAATGGAATCAATAATTCTTTATTTCGGGCGATTTCGATTTTAAGCAGGGAGTCGATTTTCAAATTTTGGGTATAAGGATAATAGAACTGAATATCCAGCACGGTAAACAAAGGTTTTTTTGCTTCATTGTTTATCAGTTTTAGTAATTGATAGATCTTAGTGCGATCCGATATGGCCACTTGCCCATAATCGGTAGTATCATCAACAAGGGCAAGATCTTTTCCAGTGTTTATAAAAATAATGGATGCATTCTTCCTGGGAACAGGTTTTATGAATTTACTTTTTAGTTTTATTACTTTTTTAAAAAACCCGTCTTCAACGGTAAGAGAGAAATCATAGTTTTGATACACCCATGTTATAACAAGTATAGTAAACCCACTTAGAAATGAAACAATGATTTTTTTAGTCATAAAGCAGTTGATTACACCTTTGGCATCCTAGAATATTTAAAAATTACTTTTCTTTAATACATCTTTGGCTTTATTTCCTAATGCATCAATCAGTTGGCTGCTATTATCAATCAGTACCTTGGTAATAAATTTATCTTTAGAACTTTCTTTTATTTTGGCAATAATAGAATAAGCACCCTGGCTGAAAGATCGGGTGGGGGTATTGTTGGATGCGATATAATATCCAAACGAACGGGGTACAATAAAGCTTTTTCCATCTACCTGTTTACCTATGAGTTTATCATAATACGCTGCATATCCTTCGCTTTTTTTATCAAGGGGGGCATTTCTCAGAATAAAAAAAAACTTTCCAAGTTCTACTTTGTCGAAGAGTTGTCCCTGGTCATTCACGTAAGAAGTTACAAAAGTGATTTCGATGTCCATATTAATCGATTTTTTCTGACCACTTGTAATTTTTGCTTTACTGTAATTAAGCTCCAGGTCCTTAAGCTTCAATCGGAAAATAGAATTATTTATGATTTCTTGAGGCTTTGACGTATCAAGCATGAACGTAGCTTTAAAGGCCGTATCGGTTTTTCCATCTTTATTAATAAAGGTGCGGCTTAAGGTGAAGCCACTGAATTGCATTCCTAATGGATCAAAAGGACTTTCTAACGAAAGTTGATCATAGAAATAAAGATCTGTTAATCCAAATGAATAATCAGCAATATACTTTTTCCGGTCGTTAGCAATCATTTGTTTTACCGCATTCGTAAAAAGTGAAACGGCTCCTCCTAACAAAGGGCTGATCAAAGTGCCTTCCCTTAATGCACTGGATCTGTCGGAAAGAGAAGGAACCACTTGTTTTTGTAGCGACGCATAATTAAGCGTATTTGGCTTTTCCGCAACCCATATTCTTGTTCGCTCTCCTTTTATCGCATATCCATACTCGGTACTTTTGCAGGATAAACCAGTTACTATTATTATTGTAAATACGATAAGTAAAAATCTTCGACTATTTTTTTTCATTATGCTTTAGATTAATAAATAATTTTAGTTATACTGCAATTCACTTACCAGGTTGATCCTCTGATTTTTTAATCAAAGTATTTTCTGCGTGTTTGGTAACTGGTTCTACTTTCACACCTTTCAGTTGGTCCTCCGAATCCGGCTTTTTGTCGAAATATAAATTGAATAAGTTAGGCGCCAGATAACTTCTCCATTCTTCTTTCCATTTTGAAAGATCTGGATAAAACGGTGTTTTAAAATTTAATGCAGATAAAAGATTTTTGGGTGTATATTTTGTAGCCAGTTTTTCCCTTTCAATGCAACTGTAATGAATCCGTTCGTTGCGTATCACATTGTATTCTGTTACTACTCCGGTATCATCCTCTTCACTAATTCCGATTATCGGTTTATTGATTTCACGAATTCGTTTTGATAGTAAAGAAAAAACCCCCGAAATTGAATTGCGCAATTCTGCCCTTGGATTTGGTTTTATATTTTCTCTAAGGTAGCTTTCTTTGAAAGCAAGGTTGGTTGCTTGCGCTTTTTGAATCATCCAGTCTAGTGATATATCACTTAAACCAGCGTCTGCATATCCGCCACCCACATTACTATGAGTTCCCGGAAACCAAACTTGTTCTATTTCCTGTTTAACCTTTTCCCTTCTTACGGAATGGCTTAATTCCCACAATGTGGGCTGAAACAACGCTCTCTTTTCGTCCAGCGCTACGGCATGATAAGCATAGTCTACGTCACTGCTAAGTTTAACATCATGAAACTGGTGCTCTTTGTTGAACCACATCAACATTTTAACTGGAATTCCCAAAGAGCCCACAGTATCCCATACACCAATGAACTTTATTCGGGTTATTTGGCTATATCTTTTTTTAAAAGCAACCATCAGGTCACTATCCGGATGGGTAATAGAGTTCCTGTCTCTGTAAAGTGAATAAGCTTCATCCACGAGATGAAGATACTGAGGGAGCATAATTCCACAATTTCGAACTAGGCCTATTAAGCTTCTTGCGGTATAGGCACCCCTGCTAAAACCAAATAGATAAATGTCATCGCCGGGCTCAAAATTCCACATAATGAATTTATAAGCGTCTTGTATATGGCGGTCGATTCCACTTCCGGTAATACCTCCAAAAAATATATCGGATAAAGAATATTTTGTTCCGACCCCCTGGCCATAATATTTTACCTGGCTGATACCGTCCTGCCCAACTGATGAAAGCGCTTCATACAATTTTAAAACATTGGTTTTAACAGGTATCCCCCTATCGGTATTACCTGGTTTATTCCAAGTGCCATCGCAGCAAATGATGATACGTTTCATTACAAAAGATTGGGGTTATAAAAGGGTAACTGACCAGGATGGTGGATTGAACCGGAACCATTTCGATTTTAAATTTATCGCTTCTTTTCAAGGTAAACAAAAAAGGGGACAAAACAGTTTGAATCAATGGTCCATGAGGGAAGAACCCATACATTTTAAAATCTAAGGAAAAGGGCTTTACTGAAAAGCGCCTCAAAGAGAAAATAACGAAATTGTTAAATTTATTTATGTGATAACGGATTAATACTTTCACGATACGATTTTATCAAAAAAAATGAAATAGTTTTATCATATTTAATACAAGTTTATTTCTACTAAATGTGATTATTTTGAAAACAACATTGAAAATTATTGCGGCTTATTTTTTTATGGTTTTGTTTTTCCCCGCCTGCAAAAAAGGGAACGGGGATGGTGGTTCCAGCACTGGAATTTCTATCTCCAATACTACCCAGTATAGATCAACATCACCGTCCAACCTGCGTTTTTTGGTTACTCTTGACAAAGCATCCACTATGCCAATTACGGTTAACTATACAACAATAGGCGGCTCTGCGTTGGCGAATAAGGATTTTAAACCATCAACAGGGGTGCTTACCATTCCTTCTAATCAATTGGAGGGGTATATAAACGTAGAAGTTACCGGCGATAGTACCAGGAGGGACGATCAACTACTTTATATAGAATTAAATAATGCTGCCAATGCTACTCTTGTGAAAGCAAAAGGCACTGGCACCATCATTAATGCCAACGGACTTTACTTTCCTGTTGATAATGCAGGATACTCTACGCCGCTTAGCTATCCGGGTTATACGCTGGCATGGAATGATGAATTTAATAATAACCAGATAGATCTTTCTGCATGGACCTTTGAACAGGGAAAAAATAATGGCTGGGGTAATAATGAACTTCAGAATTATACCGGTAGTTCTGAAAATGCATTTATTTCTGCCGGCAATCTTGTTTTAGAAGCGAGGCGCGAGTCTGCTGGCAGTGCGAATTATACCTCTGCCCGAATGATTACGAAAGGAAAGAAAGTATTTAAGTTTGGGAGAATAGATATTCGGGCAAAATCACCTAAGGGGAAGGGGATATGGCCTGCCTTATGGATGCTGGGCAATAATATTGACGCGGTTAGCTGGCCGGCTTGCGGCGAGATTGACATTTTAGAGTTGCTGGGTCATGAGCCAAACAAGATTTATGGAACCATGCATTGGGGTGCGAGTGTTAGCAGTCATGCGTCTAAGGGAACTAGTTATGTATCAAATATGGGATCTTTCGATCAGCAATTTCATGTTTACAGTATTATTTGGGTACAGGATTCGATAAAAGTATTAATTGATGATCAAACCTTTTTTCAATTTTCAAAAACAGATGTTGGATCTGCTACCTATCCATTCAATGCAGATTTCTTTTTTATTTTCAATATAGCAGTAGGCGGTAATTGGCCTGGCTCTCCCGATAGTACAACCGAATTCCCGCAGCGATTAGTGGTTGATTATGTAAGAGTATTTCAATAAAGAGTAGCTTAAACCCGAGTCTTGAAAGGCTAAGTGATTTCAATGACTTTGTTTTTAAAAATATGCGACCAAAAAAATAATTAAAAAACCCATGCGCCAGCGAGGGTTGATGCATGGGTTGATCGAAAAGCCGGATGATCAAAATTGTTTTGCTAAAATCACAAAGGTCTGATCCAAATATTTCTAAAACTAGTTGGGTTGCCATGATCCTGTAGTTCTATGGGTTCTTTGTCTTTATGCATTTCATAATTTGCTACACCAATATATTGGGTACCTCCCAGCAGTACTCCATCTCTTTGTACCAATACCCCGTTATGAAGTACGGTTATACGTGCCTGTGAACGAACAGTTCCATTTTCATAAAAGCGGGGAGCCGTAAAAATAATATCGTAGGTCTGCCATTCGCCCGGCGGACGGCACGCATTTACCAATGGTGGCAACTGCTTATAAATGCTGGCAGCCTGTCCGTTTACATAGGTTTTGTTATTGTAATTATCAAGAATCTGCAACTCGTAGCGTCCCATTAAAAAGATGCCGCTGTTACCACGTCCCTGGCCATCTCCTTTTACTTCTGCAGGAGTTCGCCATTCAATATGTAGCTGGCAATCACCAAAACCTTCTTTGGTTTGAATATTTCCTGCTCCACTTGATACTGTCATTGCACTATTATCTAATGTCCATTTAACTGGGCCTCCTTTAACCTGCTGCCATTTATCAAAGTTTCGGCCATCAAATAAAATGATTGCATCAGAAGGGGCATCACCAGTTGTTTTGCCAGGGGTAACTACATTTGGTTCGGGAGACCAGTATTCACTTAGTTTTGGGTCGCCATTACGATTAATCGCCTGGGCCATGCCCGGCAATGTGCTAACAATCGATATTATCACTAGAAAATACTTTTTCATATATATTTTTTTAACGCTTTAAGGAACAAGTTAATACAAAGAAGCTTTTTGAAAATTATTTTTTTACACTTATTATCAAAAAATCTCCTTGAGATGATGCAACGATAACTGCCCGGAATGTATCTGTTGTAAGTATTCTGTTAAAATAATGCGTGAAAAAAGATGAAAAAGAAAGTATCGTAAATGTACTATCCTGGTATATTGACGTTACCCATAAGTAAGTATTTTTTAGAATATGTTCTTGAAATGTTGCTGATTCGAAAATTAAACTGTTCTTTTATATTCCTTTCGACCTTATCCCCCAGATTTTTTATTTACATATTTAATTAAACTGAAAATGTATGAAGAATTTACTTCAATTTTTCTTAGGGGGCATTCTATTGCTTGTTATTAACTCTTGCTCTAAGGACAATGGGGAAGCAGTTCAAAAAAAACGAGCAGAAGAATTTAAAAATCTTGTAACCGACAAAAAATTTAAACTAATAGATTTTTATAGCGATAAGCCCATTGATTATATAGAAAATGATCAGGTAATAAAAGCTGAAACAGATCTTCGGCCTTATATCAAAATCTATTTAAACGATGATGAAAATCTTTTCAGCAGCGACGGCAGTTTAAAAATATATCAGAACAATATAAAATATGCCGGTAATGATACGTCCGTCTTATCACGAAATTTTACCGTACGGTGGAATGCCACAGAGGCATCGATGAATTTTGTTGATTACTTTTATTTTCCTCAATGGTATAAATTATCCGAATACAGTGCCGATTATTTTACCATTTACCTCGATTGGCATGTTGGAGGAGCAAAAATTTATTCCCGTTTCGTGCGAATAACACCCTGATCTCTTTAGTTGAATTATAGTATCTATTTTTCTTCAAACAGGTAAAAGCCGTAAGGTGGAATTATTAAATGTTCATGATCATGCCCCACATGCATTAATTGGTTTGTCCAGTGATCGTACAGCGTTACCGGCGAAGATCCATGTTCTTTAAACGCATACCAGGTTAAGAAAACTTTCTTATTACTGAAATTGAAAATACAATAAAATTTATGATTTTCTTCAGTTCTTAAAAAACCAGCCACATGAATATTGTGAGGATTTAACCAGGCAATATTTTTATGATCTGCAACAACTCTGTTTTTTTTCCTGATTTTTATAAGGCGTCGTGTTGAAGAAAAAATGGAATATTCAGTCGTATTTTTTTTATCAATAAGATCATTTTTTTTCCAATCAATGATAGGCCTGTGCATCCACCGGTTGTCATACCTCTTACCCAAATCGTTTAAATATCGATAATCATTTGTATAGCCAACTTCATCTCCATAAAACAGCATTGGAATTCCTCCTATAAAAAAACTATGTGCCTGCATCAGGATAATTTTTTTTATAGACAATTCGATATCGGTTTTGCTATTTGATAGAATTGCTTTTTCCAGTCCACACAAAGAAGCTAATGATCCGCTGATGCGAGCGTCATTGTTTTTTGGGTTAACAGAAAATAACGAACCAATCGCTGGTGAATTTTCAAGTGCACCAGAATAGTAATCTTTTAAAAAACGGCGATGTTCGAATGGATTAAACCCTGCATGTGCAATCATGTAGTCGTCATAACCTAAGCCAATATCATCGTGGCAACGAGTATAATTAATCCAGGTAGTACCAAATGGTTTTTGTAAAATCTCATGTTGGGCGGCAAGCATAACCCTTGTATCGCCTGTTGCCAGCGCATCCCATTGAAGTGCCATATGGGTGGCGTTATAAGCAACATCACATTCTTTGGAAGTATATACACCTGAACCAAAGTATTTCAAGATTTCTTTTGGCGCAACAATTGCTTCTCCCAAAAGAGCCATCCCTGGAGTTGCAACTAATACACACTGCTTAATCAAACGTAAAAGTGTATGCGCTTGTGGCAGATTTTGGCAGCTTGTGCCTACTTCCTTCCAAATAAAAGCAGGGGCGTCAATTCTTAATATGTCTGTACCCAAATTTGCATAAAAGAAAATCGTATCCAGCATCGAAACAAAAACCGCGGGGTTAGAATAATTAAGATCCCATTGGTAATCGTGAAAAACAGTCATGACCCATTTACCAGTTTCCACATTAAACGTGAAGTTGCCCGGAGCAGTCTCTGGAAATATTTCAGGTAAGTTTTTTTCGTACCTGTCCGGAACAGTACGATTAGGGTACATATAATAATAATCCTGGAATTCAATACTTCCTTCTTTTGCTTTTTGCGCCCACTCATGCTTGTGTGATGTATGATTGAGAACAATATCAAGCATCAGGTACATATTCGATGACCTCAACTTTTGTTGAATGGCCTGCAGGTCTTCGAGGGAACCAAATCGTTCATCTACTTTTCTGAAATTTGAAACGGCATAGCCACCATCACTTTCTCCTTCAGGGCTCTCAAACAACGGCATCAGGTGTAAAAGATTAACACCTAATTTTTCAAAATAGGGTAATTTTTCGGAAAGATTTTGAAGGTTTTCACAAAATCGATCCACGTATAAGCTCATGCCGGCAATTTCGTTACTAAGAAACCATTGACCCTCTTCTTCTTTCAACTCATCTCTTTGTATAAGTGCTGCAGATCTTTTAGTATGTGCATGTACAATAGTTTCAATGAGACTTTCGAAACTGCTGTCATGCAATGGGTGAGTTCCATAGAGTTGGTGATAAAGGGTTTGAATTGAAGCGGCATGGGATATCAACCGTGTATAAAATAAATTACTCGAGTTGACAAAATCAACATGTTGCTTTCTTAATAACGTATTAATCTGTTGAAGTAGGGATTGATTGTTCAAGGGTGTAAATTTTACCGGAATATATCGTTACTTAAATGTTTAAATGCTTCCATCGCCCCAAGATATTCGCAGGTGCGGGCTCCTGCTTTATTTCCATTCAAAATTATTTTAGTCCATTCTTCTGAATTAAGTGATTGAATTTTGCTTTGAGAGAATTGACCTAACTGATATAGTACAGCGCCAACAAAAGCGTCGCCAGCTCCGGTAGTATCTACGGGATTAACAGGAATACTTGGTACCTGATACGTATTGTTTTTTATTCTTAGTAAGGTTCCTTCTTTGCCTAATGTTATTGCAAATACAGCAGTAGTACGTTCCTTCAAATCGGCAGCCGCATCTGTTATAGTTTGTTTACCCGTAAGCAACATTGCTTCTTCATCGCTGAGTTTAAAGAAATGACAATTATTCAAAAAATTCCACGACTGATCAATAAAGGATTGGATATTATTATTAAAAAGGAGGTGGCGGTAATTGGGGTCAAAACTGATAACAATAT
>JBJXDV010000170.1:0-7892 GCA_046153465.1 Chitinophagaceae bacterium | reverse complement strand
CGAAGAAAAAACACGAAAACCATTTCGGGATATTTATGAAAAACTTATAGACCGGTTTTCTATAAACCCTTCTGCTGCGATATATATTGATGATAATATCCGTAACCTGCACCCTGCAAAAGAACTCGGATTTACGACCATTCATTTTAAATCGCCGCTGCAATTCCGGGAAGAATTAAAATCGTTGGGGATAGTTTAAAAAGTTCAGAAAATTAATAGCGGAATAGGCAGGCACTTTTTTATTTTAAGGTTGTTGTTAATAAAGAGGCTGGTTGCTGTTGTGTGCTTATAACTTCAAGCGACCGTTTACCTGTTTTATATACACTATTTGATACCTGGGTTGTTAACGTGCGGGAGCTACGCTTGCTTACATAAAAACCATCAAAAATATTCCTGCTTTTTGTTTCGAAGGAAGTATTCGGTAAAACAACTTGTTTCCACCGGCCGGGCTCTTGTTCTATATAAAAACTTAAATCATCAAAATAAAAATTACCATTACCATTAACCGCAGAATAAAACCATAACCTGGTAGCAGCATTATCAACAACACCAACAATGGAATAAATGGTCCACTCTTGTTCTTTCCTCGATTCCAGTGCAAAATCGCTATTAATATATTCTTCTTTTCCCTTCCCTACATTAATTCCATGTATGCGCACTTTAGAAAGCGTATCGGAAGGATTCTCTCTAACAGCTATTTCATATCTAAAATTCTTACCCCTGAATTCCTTTACAGAAACTTCCTTTACAAAATAAAATTCTTCAGCATAATAATACCATTGAGATTGGGAGAAGCCAGACAGGGTGGCATAAACGAGAATAGTAAAAAGAAGTATTCTTTTCATGGGGTTGGATTTGACCTTTATACAAAACGGAGAAAAGGGTAAACTATTGTGAGGGAATTGAATGATTATTTAAACAATTGATAAGCAATAAAACTCATTAAATAGGCCAGGCCGGTCATATAAATAAATTGAATAACGGGCCATTTCCAACTTCGTGTTTCGCGACGCACCACAGCAAGCGTACTCATACACTGCATAGCCAGTACATAAAATATCATTAGCGAAATACCTGTAGCAAGTGTATATACTTTTAATCCATTTGGCTTAACAGCGGCACTCATTTTTTGCCGGAGTGTAAACTGATCCGCATCATTTCCTCCTTCCACACTGTAAATAGTAGCCATGGTGCCTACAAAAACTTCGCGTGCAGCAAAGGAAGTTATCAGCGCGATACCAATTTTCCAATCAAAGCCCAATGGTTGAATAGCTGGTTCAATCGTTTTTCCAAGAATGCCCGCATAAGAATGTTGAAGCAGCGCTGCATTCATCTGGCGCTTTAATTCTGTAGTGTTAGCAGGTTGTTGTTTTATTTTTTCAGTAAATGTTTCTGTAACCGTCTGCATTTCTTTCGCAGGTCCAAAACTGCTAAGTACCCAAAGAATAAGACTGATCACCATAATGACTTTGCCAGCATCTACTACAAAAATTTTTGCTTTGCTCACCATCGTTATCAATACATTTTTCCAACGGGGAGAACGGTAAATCGGTAATTCGAGAATAAAAAAACTTTTCTCTTTTATCTTAATAAACCATTTGCCTACATACGAAACGATAAGTGCCATTACTAATCCTAATAAATATAGCCCCATCATTACCAAACCATGTAAGCTTAAAAACCCCAGAAAATATTTTTGTGGTATTACCAGTGAAATAAGAATTGTATAAACCGGTAAGCGCGCACTGCAACTCATTAAAGGAGTTATAAGAATAGTAAGTAAACGCTCTTTTTTATTTTCAATGTTACGGGCGCTCATAATAGCAGGAACAGCGCAGGCAAAGGCGCTAATCATTGGCATTACACTCTTTCCATTTAGCCCAACCTTACGCATTAACTTATCACTTAAAAAACTGATACGTGCCATATACCCTGTATCTTCTAATACGGTTATCAATCCAAACAAGATCATTATTTGCGGAATAAAAACAAGTATACCGCTTAATCCCGCCAGTATACCATTGATAAAAAGATCGGTAAGCCACCCACTGGGTAGTATACCCGAAAACCAGGTACTGGCGGATGCGAAGGCCCATTCAATAAAATTCATAGGGAATTCAGCTAACCAAAAAATACTTTGAAAAAGAAGAAATAACACAGCGAGCAATATTAAATAACCCCATCGCCGGTGTAATAAGAGATCATCCAGTTTATCGCTGAATAGTTTCTTTTGCAGGGGCGATGGCTCAGCAACGGTTTGTTTCATGATGCTGCCAATACGTTGATAACGCTGCAGAATTTCTTCAGCCTGTACTTTTGTATGGTTGAACTTATTTTGTTGTTCAATCATTTCTAACTTTTCCTGCATTGGATGATCAAGTGAAAACGATTCATGATTAATCAGGTAATGAATCGCTTTATAATCACTCAATGCAGGAAACAATTCTTTTACACCTCCTATTGCTCCTTTGGCTAAAGATTGATTATCGATAAAATCTCTGACCGGCGCCTTGTACAATTCATTTGCCCGTTGTTCAATGGCTTTTTTTAATAATTGAATACCTTTGTTTTTACGTGGGTTAATGACAATAATGGGGATGCCCAATTCCCTTTCCAACTCAGGGATATCAATCACCATTTCTTTTTGCTTGGCGATATCCATCATGCTTAGCGCCAGTACCAATGGAATTTTAAGATCAATAATTTGAGAAACAAATAAAAGATTTCGTTTTAAATTACTGGCATCGGCTACCAATACAATTATATCTGGTAAAATTTCAGCATCCTGTTGCATCAATACCCGGTAAGCCACCCATTCATCTTCCCTGCGCGGGTATAAACTATAGGTTCCCGGAAGATCTGTAATACGAGCGATCAGTTTATCGGAAAGAACGCTATTACCCGTTTTCTTATCAACGGTAACACCTGGAAAATTGCCTACTTTTTGATTAAGCCCGGTTAATGAATTGAATAGCGAACTTTTTCCGCTATTCGGATTGCCTACCAACGCAATATGTATTTCCCGCTTAACCATGTGGGCGAAAATAGCAAAATATCAAAAGGCACTACTTACGATATGGGTAAATTGATGGCTCTTTAGTTACGCAAAGAAGAAAATATACCCGTTGATTTTTCATTTCCTGTAGAAAGACCCTAAGTGCATGTTGAGGTAGGCAATCCTTATCTTTGTTTTCCGAAAAATTCGAATAAAGTTTAGGTTATATGTTTAACAAAAGAGTAAAAATTAAGGAGCTGTTGAGTTGGGAACCAGAGCAGCAGCAGGTAACAGTAATGGGTTGGGTACGTACTTTTCGCAACAACCAGTTTATAGCGTTGAATGATGGTTCTACCAATACCAACCTGCAGATTGTTGCCACCCTTGGAAATTTTGATGACGAATTGTTGAAAAGAATTACAACGTCTGCTTCTTTAAAAGTTACGGGAACGCTTGTTCCTTCATTAGGTAAGGGGCAGAAAATGGATTTGATGGCGACCTCTATTGAAGTATTGGGCGATAGTGATGCAGAAAAATTTCCGATTCAATTAAAGAATAAACCAACGCTCGAATATCTCCGTGAAATTGCACACCTCCGTTTTCGCACCAACACCTTTGGTTCGGTTTTCCGTGTACGTCATGCCCTTGCTTTTGCAATCCACAAATTCTTTAATGAAAAAGGATTTGTATATATGCATACGCCTATTGTAACGGCCAGTGATGCTGAAGGCGCGGGCGAATTGTTTAAAGTAACCACTTTGCCTTTTGAGAATACACCCCGCAACGAAGATGGGTCGGTAAATTTTAAAGAAGATTTTTTTGGACGGGCTACCAATCTAACGGTAAGCGGTCAGCTAGAAGGAGAATTAGGCGCTACCGCTTTTGGCGATATATATACATTTGGCCCAACCTTTCGAGCCGAAAATTCAAATACGGCGAGGCATTTAGCGGAGTTTTGGATGATTGAACCCGAAATGGCTTTTTATGATTTGGAAGATAACATGAATTTGGCCGAAGAGTTTATCCGCTATCTTATTCAGTATGCAATGGATAACAACCGGGAGGATTTGGAATTTTTAGCACAGCGCCTTTCCGAAGAAGAAAAGCAATTGCCACAGGATAAGCGCAGCGAAATGGGGTTGATCGAAAAGCTGGAATTTGTGTTGAACAATAAGTTTGAACGGATCACTTATACGGAAGCGATAGATATATTAAGAGAATGTAATCATAATAAGAAAAAGAAATTTCAATATCCTATAACGGGCTGGGGCATGGATTTGCAAAGTGAGCATGAGCGATATCTCGTAGAAAAACATTTCAAGAAACCTGTTATTCTTTCTAATTACCCCAAAGAGATCAAAGCATTTTATATGCGCCAGAATGAAGATGGAAAAACGGTGGCCGCTATGGATATACTGGCTCCGGGAATTGGTGAAATTGTAGGAGGATCGCAACGCGAAGAACGGTTAGACAAACTGGAACAGCGGATGAACGAAATGCAAATACCCACTAAAGAAATGTGGTGGTACTTAGATACGCGCAGGTATGGAACGGTTCCGCATGCAGGCTTTGGTTTGGGCTTTGAACGAATGGTATTGTTTGTAACGGGCATGACGAATATTAGAGACGTGATTGCATTTCCGAGAACTCCGAAGAGCGCTGAGTTTTAGAGGAGCCGGGAGATAGAAGTCAGAAATCAAAAGTCAGAAGTCTGTAGCCAAGCCTTACACCATCTCAATTTAAAGGCTTTTGATTAGTGTTTTAATACCATCTGCCAATCACAAATCCTATTTCAAAAATCACAAGAGGTATGCCATTACTATTTCATCAAGGTATTTGTCTTCTTTGGCGAGGTAACCATATTTTTTAAGTACACCTTCTTTTTCAAAACCCGCTTTTTGATAGAGTTGCAGCGCCGCTTCATTATTAACGGCAACGCTTAGTTCAATTCGTTTATAATTTAATTGCTGGCAGTGGCCAATAATTTCCTGCATCATTTTTAAACCATGGCCCTTGCGTGCAAAAGAAGGATGAATTCCCAATCCACCAACATAAACTACATGAGCGCACCTGTATTTCAAGGGAATTAATTTGCACATGCCGATGGCTGTACCATCTACTTCATAAATATATTTATTTTCGTTCGTGAGCAGATCCTCGTAAATGGGTTTGAATAATTCTTTACTCATGGGATCGTACAATATCCATGGGTTTACGAGCGGATGCATATAGAGATCGTAGAGAAAATCGAAATCAGCGATACTTGCTTTTCTTATCATTGGTGGCAATTGTATGGCAAAGAAAATGAATTTGATTCGTTATTCGGAACTGGCAACCGTTTAAATAGATTCTTCTATCAACAAAAGCTATTTTATAAAAGAAAAAAAGCAGAACGAACCGTTAAAACATCAAGGAACAGCATTCGTCAACGTTTATTTTTACAACGTAAATAGTAGAAGAGTATAGGTGAGTTAGGGAAGAAGGTCATCAGTGATGGCCTTCTTTTTTTAATGAACTGTCTTTTTGCAGGATGAATAATAAAATAACAAGTACTCATGCGCCAATTGCGGACGAAGCAGTATTAAATAATATTTACCTGATTCGGAGGAAAGAAGGTAATGCTCGACAGCGATCGGGCGGTTGATGTGAATACTCAAGTCAAAAGAGTGTTTAAAAAATCCGCGAATCATTACTAACGCGCAACGACATACTACTTCATTTAGAAAAATAGAAAAGAAGTTAACCGGCCACGATGCAGACTTTGCGCTTATTTTCAACTATTTCAAAAAGTTATTAAATCCATCAAATCCCCCACGCCAAAGAATTGGATTCCGACGAAAAAATGAAAAGGAATAATAGCATGAAAGCTTTCAATGCACAACCAATTCTTGCGGATGAACTGGTAATGAATAAAATTTACCTGATCCGGGGAAAGAAGGTAATGCTCGACAACGGACTGGCAGAATTGTACGGCATACAAACAAAAGTATTAAAACAAGCTGTTAAAAGAAATGACAGGAGATTTCCAGCAGATTTCATGTTTGTATTAACGAATGAAGAAACACGCGTTTTGAGGTCACAATTTGTGACCTCAAAACGGGGAAGTGGGGGTACAAGATATTTGCCTTTCGCTTTTACCGAACAGGGAGTAGCCATGTTGTCCAGTATATTGAACAGCGATCGGGCGATTGATGTAAATATTCAAATCATAAGGGTGTTTACAAAAATGCGTGAATTGTTACTAACGCATAAAGACATACTACTTCAGTTAGAAAAAATGGAAAAGAAATTAACCGGCCAGGATGCAGACATTGCGCTGATTTTTATCTATCTCAAAAAGCTATTAAATCCATCGCACCCTTCACGACAACGAATTGGATTCAGACGAAAAAACGAAAAGGAATAATAGCATGAAAATTACCGCTACACAACCAAATCTTTCCGACGAATTAGTAATGAATAAAATTTATCTCATTCGGGGCAAGAAGGTAATGTTGGATAAGGACTTGGCCGCATTATACCAGGTTGAAACAAGACAATTGAATCAAGCCGTAAAGAGAAATGCAGATCGCTTTCCAGATGATTTTCTCTTTCAACTTTCGATAAGTGAATGGGAATTTCTAAGATCACAAATTGTGATCTTAGAAAAAGGACGAGGCAACTATTCAAAATACACACCGTATGTTTTTACAGAACAGGGAGTAAGTATGTTATCGGGAGTTTTAACCAGCACTATTGCAATCAGGGTTCATATACAAATCATCCGGGTATTTGCAAAAATGCGGGAGCTTCTTTTAACCAATAAAGAAATTCTAATGCAACTAGAAAAAATCGAAGGGAAACTAAATGGTCATGATACGGATATAAAATTAATTTTCAACTATCTCAAAAAGCTATTGAATCCACCGCAGCCGCCACGGCAACGAATTGGATTCAGACGAAAAAATGAAAAGGAATAATAACATGAAAATTACCGTTGCACAACCTATTCTATGCGACGAACTAGTAATGAATAACATTTATCTAATTCGGGGAAAGAAGGTAATGCTGGACAAGGATATCGCTGCATTATATGATGTAACGCCAATAAGATTACGAGAGCAGGTTAAAAGAAATATAAATAGATTTCCTTCAAACTTTATGTTTCAATTAAGCGAACCGGAGGTACTAACCATGGTATCGCAAAATGCGATACCATCTATGAAACATCTTGGTGGTCATTTACCCTATGCGTTTACCGAACACGGAATTTTAATGCTGGCAAATATATTGCATAGTGAAAAAGCAATGAAAGTTGGTATCCTTATAATTGAAGTGTTTGTAAAAATGCGACAAGTTATGTTTACTCGCCAAGATATACTACTTCAATTAGAAAAAATGGAAAAGAAATTAACCGGCCAGGATGCAGACATTGCGCTTATTTTTAACTAACTCAAAAAACTATTGAATCCATCACAGCCTCCACGGCAACGAATTGGATTCAAAAGAAAAGATGAAAAGGAATAATATGAACCGCAGGTTGGTGTCCACACCAACCTGTATTATAAAAACTTCAATCCGAAAGAAATTATAATGTCGCCATATCAATTACGAACCGATAGCGTACATCGCCCTTCAGCATTCGTTCGTAAGCCTCATTAATATCTTTGATGGCAATTACTTCTACATCCGAAACAATATTATGTGCTGCACAGTAATCGAGCATCTCCTGTGTTTCGGGTAGGCCTCCTATTAAGGAACCGGCCAAACTTCTGCGTTGAAAAATAAGATTGAACGCCGGTACCTGTGCAGGAGCAGGCGGAGCACCCACACAAACCATTACACCATTTGTTTTTAACATACCGAGGTATATATTATAATCGTGTGGTGCCGATACAGTATTTAATATAAAGTCGAA
>JBJXDV010000169.1:0-22088 GCA_046153465.1 Chitinophagaceae bacterium | reverse complement strand
CTCGTGAACTCGCCTGTTCAAACAAAAAACCGGCTCCTCCATAAAAATTTATATAACTGCTTCCATATCCTGGATATAATTTATCATAGGCTTCTTTGGTAAAATACATGGAACCAATTTTATCGGTTGCTGCTGCAAAATATTTTGCATAGGTTGGATAAATTGTTTTATATAAAAAATCGGGAACCACCGGATTGTTACTGGCATCTTCTCCCGGATCAAAATAAAACGAAGCATTCGATCCCATTTCGTGATGATCTGTTTGTACATAAGGCCTCCAGTGATGAAAAAAGTGAATCCGATTTCTTGTTTCCGGAAAAGTTCCTAAAAACCAATCTCTATTCAAATCAAACCAATAATGATTGAAACGACCACCTGGCCATATTTCTGTATGTTCCCTATCCAATGGATCTGCCACAGGTGGCTCCGCTTTATGCATATTGGCCCAACTGGTATGCCGATCTCTTCCATCGGGATTGATCACGGGGTCCATCAATATAACCATCTCGCTCAACCATTTTTTTGTTTCTTCCGATTCAGATGCCGTAAGATAATAAGCGGTAAGCATCGCCGCTTCACTACTCGACGGTTCGTTTCCATGCACATTATAACCTAAATGAATTACCAGTGGAATCGCTTCTGTATTTCCATTCACCTGTCCGGCTAAATGTGCTTTTCGTATTTCTTCAAGACGCGAATGATTGGCGGCAGAGGTAAATACAACTGCAATTTGTTGGCGATGCTCAAAAGTTTCGCCGATTACTTGCAGGGTAACTTTATCGGATAACCGATCTAATTCTTTGAAATATTCCACTAGCTTATCATGCCTGGTATGCTGCTTTCCGATTTCATATCCTAGAAAAGCAGCAGGTGTGGGAATTTCCGGATTAAAACTTCCTGCTTCCGGATAAAAATAAGAAGGTTGGGCCTTTACCGTGATCCCATAAAGAAAAAAAAACAGGCTAAACAAAAAATTGCGCAGCATAGTATTGGTTTAACAGGTTATTTACTAAACTACAAAAATTAGTTGTTGTAGTTAGGTATATTTTTTTGCACATGCACAATAAATCAACCAGCCTGGTTTATTGGTGTTTTATGCAAACGAGGCAGCTCTATTGAGAAGTAATTCCAAAAAAACCCTTATAAAAATAAAATACTTTCACTCATATTCAATAGAACCAACTGTTTTGCAGTTATTTAATGTGCACGATATCCCGTTCAAAAACCATGAGTACTCCATTCAGAAAAATACTTCGAATTGCCATTTTATTAGTAGTAGCCGTTTTGTTACTAAACTTTTTTGGATACTATCTTGCCAACCGAAAATCGCATGAAAATGAAGATTTAATTCACAGTGCAGAAATAGCGGCTAAACAGGAAATTCTCAGCCAGGTAATGGCCAAGAATACCCTCATTTTAATTGACGCCAGGCTCGAAGAAACTGAGCTGTCAACGTTGAGGGAGGAACTAAAAAATGATATTCACCGCTTTAATGAAAATAATCAAACACTTCTTCAAAAAATTAATTTACCTGATATACCGGTGGGTAAAACCAGTTTAGAAATAAAAAGATTACTTACCCGATCGCAATCAAATTATCGAAGTATAATGGCTGTTACTTCCGAGGTAGTGCAAGCCGATAGCCTTTTGTTACAACTAAATGCATCTGTATACAAAAGGGAAATCTTACTCAATGAAAAAGAATTTCATTTACTTACTGAAAAAATAGTTGAAAATTTTTCAACCATCACCGCCGAAAAAACGGCTGAAGCCGATACGATCAATACCAGTAAATTTATTTCCCTTTTTGTTGCATTAATTTTCCTGGTATTATTGGTCATCGAGCCTTTGTTCAGGAGTGGTCGCAAGAATTATGAAGCGTTGCAAAAAACAAGAAATGAACTTTTGAACGAGAAGCAATACCTTTCTTCCATTCTTAATACACAAACGAATTTTGTAATTCGGATAAACCGCGATGGGATTTTTTCATTTGCTAATCAAGAATTTTTAAAAACATTTGAACATGAAGCTGAGGCGATATTGAAGAGTTCTTTTTATACTATTTTTTCTACGGATGATCGTTTCATTCTTCAACAAATAATAGCAACATGCTGGCAAAACCCCGGTAAGATTTTTAAAGCACTTCTGAAAAAATCAATTCGTCATTCGTCAGAATTTCTATGGAGCGAATGGGAATTTTTATGGTTGGAGAATGAAAACGGAGATAGTGAAATACAGGGAATTGGTATTAATGTTACGGACCGGATCATTGCAGAACAATTAAAAGAAGAGGCGATGACAACTTCTTCTTTTGCCATGACCTATGCACATATGGGAAGCTGGAAAACAAACCTGGATAAAGAAGAACTTGAACTAAGCAAAGAATTTTTATCGCTACTTGAATTGGTAGATGAATTCTCAATTACTATAAAGCTGGAAGATTTTATTACCCATTACGTAATGGAAGCGGATAGAGAATTGTTGCGCCAGTTCTATAAATCAATTTCAGAGAATGTGGATGGCAAGGGTAAGGAGGCAAGTGCATGTTTCCAAATTCGAACTGCCAGGGAAAATACAAGATTCTTATTTGTAAAAGGAAAACTTACCAGTGATGGAATTTGCTTCGGTATTGCACAGGATATTACAGAACGGAGAATAGTAGAAAATGAACGCGAACAGTTGCTCGATGAAGCAAAACAATCGGAAGAATTATTGAGGAGTGTAATTAACTCCACTCCCGACTGGATATTCATAAAAGATCTTAACCATCGATACTTACTCGTTAATCAATCCTTCGCAGACTCCATGCGTAAGTCACCCGCATATTTTATAGGCAAAAACGATATTGAAGCAGGGTTTCCGGAAGAAATGGTGAAAGGTAATAGTGAAAAAGGCATTAAAGGATTTTGGGATCATGACCGGGAAGTTATTGAAACTGGAAAATCACAATTCATAGAGCAGGAGCCCAATGTAATAGATGGTAAACCACAATACTTCAGTACGGTAAAAGTTCCATTAAAAGACAATGATGGCCTTATATGGGGAGTGCTGGGCTTTGGTCACAATATTACCGAACAAAAATTAACGGAAGAACACCTGCAGCGAAAAGATTTATTGTTACAGGCAGTAACAGAAGCCACCCACCAGTTAATCAGCAATAATAACCTGGAGGATGCATTAGGAGAATCCATTCAATTACTAGGAATAAAAATGCAGGTTGATATTATTAATGTATATAAAAATGAAAAATTACCATCGGATAAAAATTACCTGACACACGAATTACTCCGTTGGGAAAACAGTAAGGATGAAATAATATATAAAAATGCCGCACGTCAAAACATTTTTATTAATCCAACCAGTAAATTGTTTGAAACGTTAAAACGAGAAGATACTTATTTTAATCTTGTAAAAAATATGCCCGATGATGAGATCAAATCATCGTTAGAATCGCAAGGAGTACAATCCATAGCCGTTATTCCGATTTTTACTTTGCATAATTTTTGGGGATTCGTAGAATTCAGCGATTGTAAAATGGAGCGTGAGTGGACGATAACTGAGTTTTCCATTCTTCAATCATTTTCATCGACCCTTGCCGCAGCAATAGAACGAATGCAAATGGAAAAGGAAATGGTACATGCCAAGGAGTTGGCAGAGCAGGCGAGCCAGGCAAAAAGTGAATTTATGGCCAATATGAGTCATGAACTGCGCACGCCTATGAATGGAATTATTGGTTTTACTGATTTAATACTTACTACCGATCTTCAACACTCGCAACGGCAATACCTCGATAATGTAAAAAAATCAGCTTATAATCTGCTGGGTATTATCAACGACATCCTGGATCTTTCTAAAATTGAAGCTGGTAAATTAATGATCGATCATACTGATTTTAGGCTTGATGAATTAGTGGAAGACTCTGTTGAAATGCTCACAGTAAGGGCCTTTGAAAAAAAATTACAGATCATCTGCAGGATTGATCCTGAAATTCCTTCTTTATTTAATGGCGATAGTGTACGTATCCGGCAAATACTTGTAAACCTGTTGGGTAACGCCATTAAATTTACAGCCGAGGGAGAAATTATTGTAACTGCAAAAAGAATAGGATCTATTTTTGAGAAGGACAATAAAAAATGGTCTAAGATAGAAGTTTCGGTGCGCGATACAGGTATTGGAATCTCAAAAGAAAAATTAAAAAAGATATTTGAGAGTTTTACGCAGGCCGATTCAACCACCACACGAAAATACGGTGGCACAGGTTTAGGGTTAACCATTTCTAAAAACCTGGCAGAACTGATGGGAGGTACAATAACTGTTATAAGTGATATTGGTGAGGGCAGCACGTTTACATTAGAACTTGCACTGGAAGTACTCAATGAACAACCGCAATTACTCATAACACACAAAATTCCGATAAAACGGGTATTGATTGCCGAGAGTAATATTAATAACCGGCAATGGTTAAAAGAAATTCTGACCTATTTTTCCATCGAAACTGAATTAGCAGGAAGTGCACAAGAGACCTCCCTGCTGCTTAGTAAACTAAAGCCTTTAAACAAACTGCCGGATCTGATTATATGTGACCAGCATATGAATGGGATGGATGGAATTAGCTTTATAAAGGATTTGCGTACCCATCCGGACTTTTTAACGATACCTGTAAGTCTAATGGTTTCATCATTAGAAAAAAATCTGTACCAAAATGAAGCAGAAAAATTAGGCGTCATTCACTTGTTAACCAAGCCGGTTAAATTATACGAATTGTATAGTTTTCTTTGTTCGATTAATAGTTCTGCGACAGTACCGGCAAAAGAAGTAAAATTAATTACAGGTATTGATAAAATAGGAAGCTCTGCAACCATAATGGTAGTTGAAGATGATCCGATCAATATGATGTTGATCTCTGAAGTTTTACGAAAGATGGGATTTGCGATAATAAAAGCGACCAATGGTAAACAGGCGCTTGAAATGCTTCCCAGCTACGAACCTGTTTTAATTTTTATGGATGTAAACATGCCCGAGATGGATGGGTTTGCAACCACCCGAATTATTCGCAAACTTCCTGAACCGCACTGCAGTATTCCTGTTATAGCCCTTACGGCAGACGCCATGAGTGGTGATCGTGAAAAATGCATCGAAGCAGGTATGAACGACTACCTTACCAAACCATTTCGGATAGAAGAGATCGAAGCGGTATTAAAGCAACGAACGCTTATAGTTTAAGGAAAGATCAATCTCAAAAGAAAAGATAATGACCCATCTTTCTATTTTAAAACCCTTAATAGATATTCTTCAGGCATTAACAGTTTATTACAACCTCACTCATTAATTTTACGTCTTATTATTTTAAAAAAAACAGACATCTAGATATGACCAAACAAAAAAATGCTTCTCTTCTTTTATGCGTAGCTATGGACCTTATTGGTTATGCATCGTATACCATTCCGGTATTGGGTGAGTTGAGTGATATTTTTTGGGCACCAGTATCCGCATTAATCTTCTTTAAATTGTTTGGAGGATTGAAAGGAACTATTGGTGGTATTTTTAACTTTATGGAAGAGCTTTTGCCCGGCCTTGACTTCATTCCTTCCTTTACCCTAATGTGGTTGTGGCAGAATTACAGGAGCAACAAGCCAGTTCAATTGGTAAAAATTAATTAGCGAAGTAAAAATCAAAAGAAATAAGACTTTAAAGTTTCTATTGTTTCTACTCTTTGATCTCTTTTCTCTTTTGCCTCGTAGTTAAATGGGCAAAGAGGATAAAGAGAAAGGAGTACAAAAGAGTAGTCTAAATTCTCAAACTTGTAATGTCTTTTCTCGTTGATCTCTTTTCTCTTTTGCCTCGTAGTTAAATTGGCAAAGAGGATAAAGAGAAAGGAGTACAAAAGAGAAGTCTAAAATTCTCAAACTTGTAATGTCTTTTCTCCTTGATCTCTTTTCTCTTTTTTCTCTTTTCTCTTTTGTCTCTTAGTTTTTTTTTGTTTCTTGCATTTATCAACTTATAACAAACCGGTAACCGATTCCTTTGATCGTAATTATCTGAAGTGAATCATCTTCTTTTAAATAGCTACGTAGTTTAGCAATATATACATCCAGGTTTCTGGAATTAAAAAACGAATCATTTCCCCAAAGCAGGTTGAGAACATCCTTTCGGTCAATAATTTTTTCCCGATGTTCATACAACAACTTGAGCAATTCTGATTCACGAAAGGATAATTTTTTTTCTTCCTTGCCAGCTATCAATGTTTGCCGGGTTAAATGAAAATTATATTTTCCCATCTTAACCTCATCTGTTGTTCCGGGTTTTTTACCTTCTTTTTGAAAACGAAGTGCGTTCTCTATTCGAACAATTAGTTCTTCCATACTAAAAGGCTTACGGATATAATCATTGGCTCCCGTGGTAAACCCTTTTACTAAATCAGCCGTTTGTGTTTTTGCTGTCAAAAAAATAATAGGAACCGGATTGTTGGCAGATCGTATTTCTTCTGCAATTGTAAACCCATCTTTATTGGGCAACATTACATCGAGTATGCAAATATCTGGTTTGATTCTGTTAAACACTTGTAATACATTGGCACCATCACTTTCCATGATTACTTCAAAGCCACGGGTTTCAAGGCTTTCCTTTACAATTTTGCCAAGAAACAATTCATCTTCAACATATAAAATTTTAATCTTGCTCATAATTGCCGAGGATTATCCAGTTTTAAAATTATCCTTTCGAATAACCCGGTGTTCATCAAATCGAATAGTATCAGCTTGCTTGTACGGAATGTTTACAATAAAAGTACTTCCATTTCCTAATTCACTTTTCACGTCAATAAAACCCATATGCCTTTTGATAATATGATTTACATAACTCAACCCAAGGCCATATCCTTTAATATTATGCCGGTCGCCGCCTGGAATACGAAAAAATTTCTCAAATATCTTTCCTTTGTATTCTTTGGGTATACCAATGCCTTTATCTGTTACATGCAGGGCCAGGTGTTGTTCGTGTGCCACCAACCGAATATCTATTTCAGGTATCCCTTTGCTATACTTTAATGCGTTATCGAGTAAGTTATAAATTACACTTGAAAGATGAAGTTTATCGGCTTCAATAGTAAAATTTGTTCCAATAGTTTCCAGTGTAACTACTGCCTGCTGTTTTTCAAATTGTAATTTCATGGATGCCATTACTTCCCTGGTCAGGTCCAAAAAATCGAGCGACTCATTATGCAAGTCTATTTCCCTGGTTTCGAACATTGAGAGTTTTAATACCTTATCTACCAATAAACCCAGCCGTTGAATTTCGGAGGAAGAAATATCAAGATATTCTTTGGTACGTTGGGGATCATTGATTGCATTGAAATTTCGCAAAGCCTCAATGGCTACTCCTACCGTAGCAATCGGCGTTTTTAATTCATGTGTTATATTGCTTACAAATTCATTTTTTAATTGGGTAAGTTTGCGCTGCTTCACCAGGTTATTAAGCATCAGCACAAAAGAGATAATCGTTAAGCCTACCAACAAAAGAGAAACAATAATGGGCATTGATAACCTCTTCAAAAGATAAGCGTGGGTATTTTGTATAGTTAGCTCAAAAGTAATTGGTCTAAAAAATCCCACGGTAATTTTATTTTCTTTTTCCATTTCAGGGAGTACAAATTCATCCTGTGGCAAGTTCACTTTGCGGGCGATAAAAAAAGGTACCTCTATTTTTTCGCGAACTAAGCTTTTCAAATACTGATCAGTAATTTCTTTAATGGTTACGGAGTCCTGGAGAGAGTCTACGCCCTGGAAGACCTCGATCCATCCGGCATCTCCCGGCTTATTAATAAAGTGAATGGTTTTTTTTAGGGTATCAATCCTAGGATCCGCAAATCGTTCTTTGGTCGAAACTATATCCTCTTCCTTCTTCATTGAAATAACTATTCCAGCATTTGTTCCGGGCATCCGTTTTGTTGTATCTGCTTTCAACTTCCTGCGGAAAGCATCCATCATATTCACGGCACCGTTTGCTGTAGTTAGCCTGATACTAAAATTACTGTCTAAGTTCAACTTGGCTGATTGGCACTGGTTCACCGCCTCGCGAAAAAGTATATTAGTTCGTATCGTTAATAACTTTTTTTCCTCCTGGTAGTTTTTATATATCCAATAGAGTTGAAAAACAGTAACGGCAATGATTGCAAGAAACATGAGTACTACGGCTATATAATGACGGCCTTTGTTCATAACTATGCAAAAGTAACCGAAAGGGTCAGATAGCTATGATGCTATTAACCTTAATTAACAATAAACCAAGTTGTATTAACCTGTATACTTCCCACAATATTCTAGTTTTACTCAAAATTTACAAATATGATAAAGCAACTAATCATTACGAGTATAATTGTCTTGGTTTTATTAAAATCAAATGCACAACAACAACAGGGAAAAATTATTTTTGAACGTACCCTTCAAATGCAAATTCGAATAGCTACTAATGATGGTTTTGCGGAACAGGATAATTTATTACCAAAAACGAAAAAGGATAAGTTTGAATTATCATTTACGTCCGATCAAACGATGTGGAAGCAATTGGAACAGGAAGATCAGGAAGATGAGATGGCCGTTAATAATGGCGGTGGTGGAGTACAAATCAGGATGATTGGACCCGGTGGTGATGATATAATGTATAGTAATTTACCATTGGCCAGAAAAGTGGAACAACGTGAATTAGGTACCAAGAAATATATTGTGGAAGATAGTATTCGCTCTTTTAACTGGAAAATTAGTGACGAAACAAAAACGTTGTTAGGACATGTATGCAGAAAAGCAACGAGTCAAAAAATTGGCAAGCGTATGATGATGAATATGGACGATGGAAAAGTAGAACGTAAAGAAGTAGCAGATACTTCTAATATTACAGCTTGGTTTACCTCAGATATTCCCGTGAGCAGTGGTCCGGCTGAATACCAGGGGCAATTACCCGGAATGATTTTAGAAATTGATATCAACAATGGCCGTTCAAGCTATAAAGCATTGGAAATATTGAATAAGGTAGACCTGGCAATTATAAAAGAACCAAAGGGGCCCAAAAAAATTACTCCAACGGAATTTGATAAGGAGCGCAATAAACTATTTGAAGAAATGGGAAAAAATAATGGTGGTTCGGGAAGAACGATACGGATCAATAATTAATAGTATTTATTATATAAAAGAGCCGATGCATTTAACCATCGGCCCTTTTCTTTCAGTACTGAAGATCATAGAGTACTATTTATTTGCAATTCATCATAAAATGGGAATAGCTATATTTATTGCTTTCTTAATAGCTTTAGTTACTATATCAAGTACTCCATTTACTAAATTTTGAGCAGTTACAATTCCAATTCCTTTAATTGCTAACAGCACATTCGCCATAGCAAGTTTTTGTAAACTAATTCTGCTGGCCAACTCATCATTTTCAATTATTCCGCGCAATTTAAGTTGCGCCAAAAACAAGGCATTTTCGGCAAATTGTGTAAACTCATGTTCAGCAAAAGGTTTTACTTTTTTAAATGTCGAACCAAGTTCTTTCTTTGCAAAAGCGAGTGAATCGCTTAATACCTCTTTGATATTAAATTCTGCCATAATAAAAATTTTAAATTTATTGATTGGATTTGCCTGTGGTTTTTAATGCTTCCTGAAGTATAACAACTGCATCGATGGCCGAATTAACCGAATCACGCAAGTCGTGCCGATCATCATTCGTTCGATCAGGTAATCCTCCTTTATGCATATTCATAAAGACCCGGAATGCTGAATCGAGGTTTTGGATTTGCTGTTTCACAATACCTGCCTTTCCATCAAGGAATTTTGTTCGGTCTTTGATTGTGATTAGGTCAGCTTCCAGGTTGTCATAATAATCCAGAAATTTTTCGAATTGCTGATTGCCCGGGTCACTGTCTTGAATTGTTCTGCTAAGTTTTATAAAATGAAGATTAAAATCTTTCTTCATTTTATTTACGGTTTGATCCAATACCTGGTCATAACCAGTAATAAACTTAACAGTAAAGCAAGCGGAAAGGAATATCCCGAACAACAGAAGTAAGTAGAGACTTCTTTTTTTCATGTGATTCAGTTTATGGTGATTAAAAATAAACATATATACAGTCAATGATCTTTGGCTGCATTGCTTCTAGCGTAGTAGGGGTGAATGCTGGTATCAGAGCGGGAATACGGTTACTTAACCGAAGGCAAGATAAGAATATTTGGTGGGCTTACTAATAAGAATGTATTGGAGTCTTACGATTTTTACTCGGAGAAGTTTGCAATTATTCTATTTTGTGTTTTAGAGTAGCAATTAACACTATTCGATCTATTAATGATCCGTTTCTTTTTTGCCAATGGAATGATTTACCGTACAATCATCTTCATTCCACCTCCCCCACCTTGCCCCAATCCGTTTTTATTTAAACTATAGGTAAAACTCAACAGAAAGAAACGGCGAAGGTTGCGTTGCCGTATATCTTCAATATAGTTTTGGTTACTGGTACGGTTAATACCCAGGTTTTGATTCAACAGATCGTATGCTTTTAATTTTAATTCTCCCCGGTTGAATCTTAAAATTTGCTTGCTGATGCTGGCATTGAAAAAAGCAATATTTGCATTGAAGCCTTCGGCTAATTGATTATTGATAGTATAATTAAAATCTGTAGCCACAAAAAAGTTCTTGGGCAACTGCCAATCAAACGATGTACTGTATTGTTGCGAAATATAACGTGCATCACGAGCTGAAGCTAATGAGTAGCTGGTATTATTGTAGTTGAAGCCGCTGTTTAGCGACCAGTTTACCTTTTCACCCAGTTGCATATCTAGCCGTACATCCGGACCGATACTAACGGTATTACTTGTATTTTCTGCTCCGTTTACCAGTTGTTTATTTCTGAAATAGGTACTATTGGTACTCATAGTAATGGATCCCTTTAACAGGCGAATTGGAAAACTAATACTCAAATCGCCATTCATATTAAAGACGCCATTTACATTTACGGGCTGGCTGGTTTTTATACCCTGAACAAACACGTCATTATTCACAATTTTATTATCAGTTTTTATCAAATTTAAAAACAGGAAGAGGTTTCTATTTTTGAAAGGGTTGATGCTGGTAAATTGTATTTGTATGGCGTTACTATATTCCTGTTTCAAATCGGGGTTCCCAAACCGAATATTTAATGGGTCACTATTATCAGGTACCGGTTGCAATTGTGATGCGTTTGGTTGATTGGTATTTGCCGAATAGTTAAGCACCAGGTTTCGGTAGCGCGTAAAATTGTATTGCAATCGTGCATTGGGCAAAACATTATTAAAAGTTTTACGAATCACTGAATCTTTGGTTCCGGTAATAATCTTTCCTTCCAGCGTTGCCTGTTGCCAACTAGCCCCTACTGAATAATTGTATTTCTTTTTCTGTGTACGTATGCGCAACCCGGTTCGGGTATAGCCATACCTATTTTCAAAATCATTGGTAAGCAGTTGATTCAACTGATCGTATTTTCCATTTTGTTTATTATAATCAAAAGTTTCCTTAGTGGCTTTGCTATGTGTATTGCTGTTACCGATACTAAACTCTATTAATGATTTCTTAAAAATTGGTTCTGTATAGGCGAGCCTGGTGCTATATCCCTCTAAATTCCCTTTGGTATTGAATTGTTGATTAATTGAATCAGTACGAAGAAGCGCGGCATTTAAATGATTATAAAATTTATTTACAGATTCCAGGGATCCATCGCCATCGGTATTATTAAAACTATTTTGAAGACTCACTGAAAACGTGCGCCCTTTTCGACGAAATTTTTTCCGAAATAACAGATCGTTTCGAAAATTCATTCCTTTGTTATTTGAGGAATTCCTGCTAAATCCGTCTATACTACGCTGCTGTAGGTTCGATAAATTTTCATAATCAGCATAAGAAGAAGCCTGAGTTTCCTGGTATCCAAAAGAAGGAGTGATTCGTAGAGAGTGAAAAGAATCTATAATAATATCTGCATTCAGGTTAAGCCGATGACTATTTGTAATGGTAGAAGAAAAAGAATTTTGATTGCTGAAATAGGAAGAGTCGGGCAGAAAGTATTGACGTTGTATATTTTTTTCTGTGTTAGGATTAGTTCTGCTATAGAAATAATTGCTTTGAAAATCGGTTTTCTTACCAAGAATATTGTTGTAATTAAACCCTCCGGCACGGGTAGTATTGATTCCATTGTTATTTCCGCCAAAGGAAGAAGCATCATTGCTATTGATCGTAATATTAATATTTCCACCATTACCTCCCTGCTTAAGCCTGCTTAGTTCACCGCTAAAATTGAGCATATCGAAAAAAGAAAACCCTTCGGCATTATCATTATTAGCCATACCAATAACCGAAAATTGCCTGGCCCCTTTAAATGAGTTAATATTAAATCTTCCTTCATACCGGTCATTGGTTCCATAACCAGCCATAGCCTTTCCAAACAATCCTTTCTTTTTATCTTTTTTAAGTTTAAGATTAATTGTTTTTTCACTATTGCCATCATCAAAGCCGGTAAGCTGCGATTGTTCGCTCTGCTTATCGAATACCTGTACCTTATCTACAGCATCCGCCGGTAAATTACGAGTCGCAATTTTAGGATCATCACCAAAAAATTCTTTCCCATCTACTAATACCTTATTTACTTTTTGCCCCTGCGCTTTTACCGTTCCGTCTTTATCTACTTTTACTCCTGGTAATTTTTTTAATAAATCTTCTACAGTTGCGTTCGGCTGCACTTTAAAAGAACCGGCATTGTATTGAATCGTATCGCCCACCAGTGTAACCGGTGGTGCCTCCGCAGCTACCACCACTTCTGCCAATACTTTTGCAGCATCATGAATAATTACATTACCAAGATCAAATTGTTTTTTTCCATCCGTAATGCTAAAATATTTATTGCTATTGTGATAATTGATATGTGTAATCATTAACCGGTAATCACCGTTGCCCAGTCCTTTTAACTCAAATTGCCCCTTATCATTTGTCATAGAAAATGAAACAAGAGAAGAATCTTTTCTATTTAGGATGGTAAGGGTTGCTGCGGCAACGGGTTGTTTGGCCAGGGTATCCATTACAGTTCCTTTTACCGAACCATTTTTTTGGGCCCAGCATAAAATAGAACTAAGAAGCAGGATAAGTATAGAATAGAATTGTTTCATACAGTCTAAATTAAACTGCTACGAAAGTATTTCTATGTTTTTAAAGAATGGGTTAAGCAGGCTTTCTTTAATGTTAATAAAGGTTAAAGAAAAAATAGATTGTTTATTGATGTTTTCCCCCTCAAGGCCGGGGTGGCCTTCACCCTGGGCATCGCGCTGCACCCGCTTCTTGCTTGCGCATCCCGACTACGTCGGGCACGAACCGGCTGAGGCGCTAAACCCAGGGTGGGTGACAGCAAAACTAATTTCAACTTCATGGATGTTGAAGTAATGAATATGTTATACTAAAAATTATTATTTATTACTCAAAAGTTACAGCCTTACTATAAATCATTCGTTAATAATTTTACAGTATACAAGCTTACGATCAAGGATCTATCTGTCGGTGGTAGCCATTGCATTAGAACCGCCATCCTTTTCATACACACTCAGGCTAACCTTCCACCCCGACGTTGTGCTTTTTAGGGTAAGGTCCACAGTTAGTTTCTGTAATTCTCCATTAGCCGGTAATAACTGAAAGGCAATCGTGGTATTTGTTTTAGTTTCCACCGGAAATTCATATTTACCATTTAATATATAGGGAGGAAGCCCATCAATTTTAACGATGGTATTTTTTATACTATTAAAAAGTTCCTTGAAGTGTTCTTTTGATTCATCAAAATTAACCGATTCAAATAATTCAGTTTTCCAGCAATAGGTTTCCGTTTTTACTGAATTATTATGAGTGATGATGTTTGTACTAGCCCCAGGCACTTCAATCTTAGATTGGTAATCGGTAGACTGTTGGTTACCGGCTATTTTATGGCCTTTAATATGACTGAAATTATTGGGGTAATCTTCGATTACTTTCTGTAGTGCATTCGTTGTATTGTTATTGAATACACTTTGAGCTCGTAAGCTTACAGAAGCCAGGAGTAGTATGAGATAGAGGAAGTTTTTCATACAAACGGATTTGTAATAAAACTATAAAAAAATGGTCGTCGCTACAATAGGAAATATACCTGCGCAAATTCAGGCAATAATTTATCAAATAGTCCGTTACATTAAATAGGGATCTATCTAACCCCTTACTATTTAAGTACATAAAACCCAATACCAGGATGAAAAAGAATTCAATGTATTATGATACCCATCGCACAAAAATGTGCAGGGATATCTACAAACCTTCTTCAAATATTGTACGATTTTTTAAAACGTTATGGTCGGTACTCATAGTGGGTCATTCGCCTATCAGTGATACCTCGTATGCGAAACGTAAACCTCATTAACATTTTTCTATTTATACAAAAGAGCTTATTGCTGAACCCACATTGAAGGTGATAGCCCCATCGAGAGGATGGGGTTTTTTATTTAATTCACGATAACCGGTGGTTGAATACCTAATATCCTGGAAATTTAATTCGCTATCATTTTAATTATACTCTGCTTATCACGATAAATTTATTTCTGCAATTATTTTTATTTACCGGTAAGCTTTCTAATTGGTGTTAATTCAACTTTTCGGAATTCTACTTCAGAACCTTCTGCCTGTAAGGCGATATTACCTTTGTGTGCCGTACAATTAAAACCATAATTCACCAGGTCTCCATTCACCCAAACTTTAACCTTGTTGCCTAAACATTCAATCATCATCGTGTTCCATTCTCCCACCGGCTTTTCAGAACCGTCAGTAAGATTTAGGATGCGGCGCTTTTTGCCTTCGGTTATGCCCCATTCAGCTTTTGCTCCACGACGCTTTTCCATATCCGCCACCTTAATATCTTCAACAATGCACCAGAAATCGCCCGCATTTTCATGCATCATTTGTACCTCAACAGATTTAGGAAACATTTTATAAAGCGATCTTGGGGTAGAGGCGAATACCAGTACGCCACAGTTTCCTGGCTCTGCAGAAAAACGGTACTCTATCTGAAGGCGAAAATTTTCATACCGTGCATCGGTAATTAAATGCCCCTGTGGTTCACCAAGACTTACCAGCAATCCATTGCGGATAATGAATGGATTAATGGCTTTAGCATTGGTATCCATTTCAGGAACATCCACATGCCAACCGCTTAAATCTTTACCATTAAAAAGACTTCGTGATTGTGCCAGCGAAGATGAAGTGCCAAAAAAAAATGCGGCGGTGAAAAACGTTAGGCAGAAATAATTTTTCATTAGTTGATCGTTAATTAAAACTGATTTATGTAAAGATGAGTCAAGTTTATTCCAATTAAGAAAAGTTTTTCATCACTCGCTTAGTAGCAAACCCTGGTTTCTCAACAATATCAAATTTTATAGTATTTACCAGTTAGAATGACTATCCACCTGAAGATATCATTTAGAAAGCAAATGTATGATATCAAGTAATATCCGCAACTCATCAAGTTTCACCCCAGTTATACGTTAAAAAACTAACTTTAATTACAAAATATGCAAATCAGTAAGTACGAGCAACTTATTTCTTGGTTCCCTAAGTCACGGGTACGATTACACCTTTTATTTTGGATTTGTGTAATCGGGGGGTTTGTTTTGGTACAGCCCGCCCTGCCTGAAAAATATGGATGGAGAAATTTTTCTCTAATGTTATCATGGAAATATTTGTTAGTGATAACAATGGTTTATATAAATCTCTATGTATTGATAAGGTATTTTATTTATCAAAAACAAAATATACCCTTGTATCTATCGGCGATGGTACTTAATAATTTAATTTTTGCCGTTCTCTTATATTTTGTGGACGATGCTTTTTGTCAATACATACACAGGCCCGGAGATGAAATTAGAAGCACCCGCGAAAAAATATATTATTTTATTACACAGTTTGTAAGTAATTTCTGGTATGTAGGAAGTACATCTGCTTTAAAGTTTGCCAAACAGCATTTTACTCATCGAATGGAATTAAATAAAATTGAAATTTCAAAATTGCAAACGGAAGTAAAATACCTTATTGCACAAATGAACCCTCACTTCTTATTTAACGCCATCAATACCATTTATGTACAAATTGACCGAAAAAATGAAGATGCGCGGGAAACAGTAACTAAGTTTTCAGAAATGCTCCGCTATCAGCTTTACGATTGCAACCAGGATACAGTTAGTCTTGAAAATGAAATTAGCTATTTACAAAACTACGTAGCCATTCAACGATTAAGAAAAAGCCAGCGTCATCAGATTAAGTTTAGTCATCCTGATAATGCTGCTAATGTGCAGATCCCACCAATGCTTTTTATCGGTTTTTTAGAAAATGCTTTTAAGTATGTGAGTAATGATAAAAATAGCGATAACTATGTCGATATAAAAATGTGCCTAGAATCAAATCAATTGAAGTTTGACATTGAGAATACCCTGGATACAATTACTAAACCAGCTACTAACAAAGATAAAAGTGGCATTGGTTTAAATAATATCCGGCGAAGACTGGAGTTACAATTTAAAGACCGGCATAAACTTAATATAACTAATACCGGAAGAACATTTAAAGTAAACTTATTACTCAATTTGTCATGAAACTGAAAACCTTCATCATTGACGATGAGCCACTGGCTCAAAAAGGGCTGGAAGACCATATTAATGAAACGGGGTTTCTTGAGCTGGTTGGAAAAGCAGAAGATCCTATCGAGGCAACCGAGATACTCACAACAAAAAAGATTGATTTAATTTTTTTGGATATTCAGATGCCAAAGATGTCGGGAATTGATTTCTTAAAAAAACTAAAAAACCCGCCTATTGTAATTATCTGTTCTGCCTATGCCGAATATGCTTTGCAAAGCTATGAGTTGGATGTTTTAGATTATCTTTTAAAGCCCGTAACATTTGATCGCTTTACCAGGGCTGTAATTAAAGCAAAAGAATATTTTGAGTTGAAACAAAAAGGGAACTCGCAACTTTATCTTGCCGATGATTACTTCTATATAAAATGTAATAATAAAATTGAAAAAATTAATTTGCCCGACTTAGTCTATTTGGAAGCCTCGGGGAATTATGTAACAATACATACGGATAGCAGAAAATTTATTGCCTATCTTACTTTAAAAGGTATTGAAAGCTATTTGCCTAAAGAAAAATTTATCCGGATACATAAATCATATCTTATTTCTATTGATAAAATTCAGCATATTGATGTGGATGAAGTTAAGGTTGGTGAAATAATATTGCCTGTAAGCCGAAGCTATCGTAATGACTTAATTGAACGAATAAACAGGAAAGTTATTACGAGATAAATTGTGTTTTTGCAGGCAAAATACTGCAAACGGGTTATTCGTGTAGAATTTACCGCGCGATACGTAAAGCGGGTTGCTTATGAGAGGTTTTTCTTTAGCTTAGTTATCCATCCAGATAAATTTAATGATACACATGAAGTATTTCTGTATTTCTGCATTCCTGCAATTTGTTCTATTATCCTGTTTTGCTCAAAATGATTCCACAATTAATTTATTATACGAAAAATATAGTAAGGCTTATGAAAATATGGATGTGGCAGGGTTATCGCAGCTTTTCACTGAAGATGCCACGGCGATAAATTTATATCAACACGAAACTCCAAATTCAATAAAAGGAAATATTAATATTGGCAACTATTATAAGCAGTTCTTTCAAAGAAATAGTTCGGCAAATAACAAGCTACGATTGCTATTTAAGATTGCAGAAAGAAAACATAATGGAAACGCCATTTACGATAATGGTTTTTATGCTTTAGAAATATCGAACAATGAAAACCCCAAACAAAGTTATTTTGGCAAGTTTTCTACAGTGATACATGTTGTAAATAGCGAATGCAAATTTTTTATAGATGCTACGTCGACTGCCGGTTTTACTGAATTTGAAAATACAGATGCTCTGATAATACCCGCAACTGATTACTATTTGTATCCCGATTTTTATGATAAACTATTAGGTACGTATATTACTATAGATAAAAAACTGCTAACCATTGGCCGTTCTCAAGGCCGTTTATATGCTTATTATCCCGGAACGGGGCTTTACAGAGGTTTAAAAAAGATTAATGCAACTACCTGGACCGCTGGCGAAAAAATTATTTCTGACAGTGCTGTTGCAACCTACAGATTTATCGAATCGAGTGATGGTTATAAGGTAGAAGTTAGTCAACAAGGCAAACAACCTATCACAGCAATTCGGAGTGATTATTACACTACTAAAAAAGGATTTTATAAAAATAGTAGCGGCATAAAATTAGGCAGCACAATTTTTTTTCCAAAAAAACCAAATGGAAAAGCCATTGTTTTAGTACATGGTTCGAATGCGCAGGATAGAAATGGTTATGCTTCCATAATCAGAATACTGGCTGATGTACTCGCCAGGAATGGAACAACAGTACTAACTTATGATAAGCAAGGCGTGGGGAGTTCTTCAGGTAATTGGGAAGGTGAAAGCTTTGAACAACTTGCAGAAGATGCATTAGCAGGTATCAATTATCTCAAATCGAATAAACAATTTAAGTTTTCTAAAATTGGTCTTGGTGGTAGCAGTCAGGCAGGTTGGATCATTGCGAAAGCAGTAGAAAAAAATCCAGCAATTGATTTTGTACTTACCATAGGCGCTGCCGGTTCGGGTGTTTCAGTAATAGAACAGAATTTGTACAACACCCGGGTTTTAATGGAGTGCCAAAATTTTAATTCTGCTCAAATTGCTACGGCTCTTAAACAACAAAATTTATTTTATGCCTTTTTGCAGCACGCCTCTGATGGCAAGGAGTTAGACAATTTCACAAAGGAAATTTCAAAAGACAGTTTAGTTAGTGATTGGCTTTATCCTGTAACAACTGGAATTGATTTTAAAAATAAAAATCAATGGTACACCGCGTTAGAAATTGGATATGATCCATTAGCTGCATGGAAACAGTATAACAAACCGGCATTGATGCTCTTTAGCGAATTTGATGATTCTACTCCAACAACTGTTGTAATCAAAAATTTAGAAGCACTCAACAAAAAGAATATCAATATAAAATTATTGCCTAAATCCCAACATATTGGCTTGCTTACGAATGGTGTTTGCAATGCGGAGATTGCTAATTTAGATAAATTTCATCCAAATTTTTTTCAGGTAATGATTAATTGGATTAACGCATTATAGTAACGAGATCATCTTTTGAGAATGAAAGAAATAGTTCCGGGCCATAAGAAACAAACGCTAACTAATATCAAAATTATGTGCAAAAAAATAATCTTTAGCCTGTTTCTATGTTCTTCTTGCTATTTCGTGCAAGGGCAGCAATCATTTAAGCCGGTTCCGGATAATTTGAAAGATGCATATAAATACAATCTTCAGAAGAATTTTTTTAACACCGAGAAGGACTTCAATTCTTATCTCATAAAGTTTAATAACAAGTTAACAGCATTCGGTAGCCTGCTTAACAAAACGAATTCATCTCAAAACCTGGAGCGCTTAACGCAAAGCCTGAGTAGGCTTGAATACGATTTTCGAAAAATGGATTTGTATCTTTTTTTGCAATATGCCATCAATATTACCAATGAAAAGGCTTCCTTGTTAGAAGATTCAATTTATGATGCAATAGCAAAGCAGCGAAACCGGTATAAAAATAATATTAAAACCGCCTCATCGAAATCAATTAAAGAGTTGATGGCACTGTCTTCCATGAAACCCTATCAATATTATCTAAACAATATCATTAGTAGTAAAACACATGAATTATCGCCGGCAGAAATAAGTCTTACAAATCCATTTAATTATCTTAAGAACAACCGGTATTATGACGATTTAGTTAATACAATACCAACTGATAGTATATACACTTTAACAGATACGCTGGATTTGTTCAACGATATGGCAGCCTGGCAAAATCATCCCGATTCAACGGTAAGAATAGATGGAGAGAGAAAACTATACAAATCCTATGCAACGGTAGCAACGCCTTTAGCCTTTCGTTATATTCAAATGATAAAAGGGCTGAATGCCTTTTCGATTGCAAAAAAATATGAAAACCTAATACAGGAGAACTGTTACAAACTTTCATTACCAGAATCGACATTGCAGGCCATCTTCAAGGAAATTGAAGCCAACGCCTTAGTTTTTAAAGAATTTAATAAAAAGAATACTGACGAAATAAGTCGCTATTCAATTAGTACATCAACAGAAATACTTTTAAACAGCTTTACTCAGCTCGGGCAAGACTACCATACAAAAGCCGTTCAGTTACTTGATCCTACCAATGGAAGATTAGATATTGTTGGGGGGCCGAACAGGATGAGTTTGCAGGGTGCAGCAAGCGTTTATCCGATCGACGTTAGTACATTCTATGCAAATAATTATAGTGGTTATTATATCGATATCATGTTGTTAGCACATGAAGCCGGGCATGCTATCCAGGCTTCGTTAATGTATGATAATAAAGTTTCGCTGTTGAATAGTTCCGGACCCGGATACTTTACAGAATCATTTGGAAAGTTTAATGAGCTTTTAGTTTCCTATAATTTGTATGAAAATTCAAAAAATGCTGAGCAAAGAAAATTTTATGGTGCCAAATATATTGAACGGCTCTTAGGTTTATTTGGGAGTACACAGGAAGCCGCTATTGAATACAATTTAATACGTGGCATTATTACTGATCAATTAACCAGCCCTTCCGACTTAGACAGCACAACATTTTCTATAGAAAGTAACTACAATGATTTTAGTAAATCGCCCGAACAAAAAGGGCTTTGGATGAGGCTTGAAACAAATTTCAAAGCGCCCATGCATAATATTAACGACATGGTGGCGTCTCTCTTAGCCATTCATTACTTCAAGCAATTCGTCAATAATAAAATACAATTTGCAGAAAAATACAATTACTTTCTTAGAAATGGATACAACAATACACCTTCTAATTTATTAAAAGTGTTTATGAATATTGATATGAATAATAAAGACTTTTGTACCGTTGCTATTTCCTTTATTAAAGCTGCGTTGGATAAACTCAGGAACTAAAGCAGTAAGTCGCTAACTAGTTTGTCAACGACTAAAAAATCAATTGACTTCAACCCTGTTAATCAACTATTGCACTTTCTGCCTGGAGGGTTCTTCTTCCTGATTTTGGAAGAGTAGAAAATATTTATATCCTAATGGTTTAGGAGCTAGACTAACGCGATTGGTCAAACTAAATACTGGTAGAGGCCTGCTTTATTGCTGAATTAACTTACCTGGCATTCTGAATTTTTTGCCCGGCATTACAGAAATACTCATTCCGGTAGGAATAATTTGCAAGGGAATATTCAGCAAACATTGATTATTGCCGAGAGGATCGATAATAATCTGCGAACAACCATCCAATACAACAGGAGGCATTACCATTCCTTCCCAATTACCCTCAATATTCCAATTACCTCAACCAATAAAGGTATAGACGGAACAGTTACTATTGCGGGCGCCGGGTCTTACACATTTAAGAGTAGCCGCTTTCCCGATTTGCCGCATAGAAAAACTATCTTTTGCTATAACTATATTGCCCGGGCTGGAATATCCAATTTGCTCAGTTGCCCCTTGTTGAAGCAAACAGATTAATCCGCTAAGAAGTATTATCCCGTACATACTATAGATAAATGGAATTAAGTATGACGTCGAATTTAACTGTAACGCCCGTGCTTACATCAAAGGTTTCAATTTGTCGGGCAACAAAGGCCACCTGGTGTTCTAGTTTAAGACAGGTTGGACATTCGGAGCTGAGCCAATAAAAGTTTGAAACGCTTACTTGTTTTAATGTAATGATAAAATAAATATTATTCGACGCATCATAATACTCAATCACTACTACTGGAATAACAATGCCCGTCAATAATTTTTTATATAACTCATTGCTTGAAGTTCCATTACTTTTTTTGATCAGGAAATCTTTGAAAACCGGTTTGCCGGCAGCGCCACCGCTCAAGACAGCAGGGAACTCGACTTTAAATTCTGCCGCCTTTACTTCTTCGCCGG
>JBJXDV010000168.1:0-12510 GCA_046153465.1 Chitinophagaceae bacterium | reverse complement strand
AACACTCGAGGCTGACAGCTTAATTGCAAATAAAACTTTTACAAATGCTGAACTAATTGATATTTATTGCAGACAAACTGCACAACTTATTTTTCCAAAGCGTAAAATAGGTGAAATAAAAGAAAATTTTGAAGCTAACTTTTTAGCATTAAAGGAAAATCCGGTGTTGAATATTGCTACCCTTAAAGCAGGTATAGTAAAACGTATAAGGCAAGGAAAGTCAATACTGGTAAAAGAATAAATTTTATCTTCAATAATAATGCAGCAAAAAAATTTTTTACAACAAAAAATATTCCTGGAAATAAAAACCTGGCAATTGCTGGCCGTATATGCTTTCTATATTTTTTTTGGGTTTCAGTACTGGTATGCCATTTGGTACACGGGCCATGATAATACCTGGCCCGAAACAAGTATATCTTATTTATTGCTAAAACCCCTGCTTACCTTGCCGCTGTGGTGGCTTTATTTTGTAAAATGGAGAAATAAGCCTTTATTTTTTAAACTGCTAATGCATGTGATTACTGCCCCCTTATGGGTTTTTTGCTGGTTTAATTTATACAGGATTATTCAGTCTTTAAGAGGAGATGGCGTTTTACGTGGTGATGGTATTTGGTGGGACGTGTATATTCCCGGTCTGGTTTATTGTCTTCAATTTGCTATTTTTCATGTGTACGATTTTTATTTACAAACACAAAAGCAAAAACAAAAAGAAAAGGAACTGATGCAGGCAGCTTACAATAGTGAGGTAAATGCTTTAAAGGCGCAAATACAACCGCATTTTTTATTTAATACCCTTAATTCTATCAGCGCATCCGTACCAAAAGAGATGGAACATACCAGGGTATTGATTGCAAAACTTGCAGACACATTTCGATACAGCCTGCAGGCGAGTGAACAGGAATGGATTTCATTGGCTGAAGAATTGCAGTTCACTAAAATAACGTTGGAGCTGGAAAAAGAAAGACTAAAAAAAAGATTGGAAATAATATTTGATATAGATGAAAGCCTTCTGCAAACCAAAGTGCCGCCGATGTTGCTGCAACCTATAACAGAGAATGCTATTAAGCATGGGATTGCACCCAATATTGAAGGCGGCAGTATTACTATAGCAGTAAAAAAAGATGGTAATAAAGCCAGCATCAGCATAAGTGACACAGGCCTTGGTTATGAAGGGAAACTTGATGAAACAATTTTTAATAAGGGTATTGGGTTGCGTAACACCAATCTGCGCCTGGAGAAATTATTCGGCGAAAAAATTTACGTACTAAAAAATATCCCTTCCGGTTTATGTTTTTCATTCAGCATACCCCTTAATTAGTTTCTTATGAAAAGAATAATGATAAGCTGTGCCATACTATTCGTTTGTTTAAGTTTAAGCGCTCAACCATTTTATTATACGGTTAAGACAAGCTATATAAAAGCTTTTACCGGCAGTTATTTATATATCCGTTACGAGGCAGGCGGAAATGAATTTACTGATAGCTTTTTATTATCAGGCAAACCACAAATATTTAAAAAGAAATTAGCGCAACCATTAGCTGCTGAGATTTATACCAGCAATAAATCTGTAACGCCTTACAATGTATTCCTCGCTAATAATGAACTTTTGCTGAGCATCAATAATAATAGTATTGTTATAAACGATAAAAGCGGCTTGCAACCTCTTTTTATAAAACTCACACAAAATGACAGGATACGTCCTGCTTATTTCCCTTTATATGGAGAACTCAACGAAAAAAATGATACCGCGGGGCTTACAAAACTTTCTAAAATTTTTGACAGTCTCCGGCTAAATGATATTGATATCAGTAAAAAATATTTGACTGAAAAAAATAATCCATTGTTATCTCTGTTCGCTTTTATGCGTTACGCGTCTTTCTCTATTGACTATGCCACTGCTGAGCTCTACTTTTTACAGTTACCAAAATGGGCCAAAGAAAGCCCGGACGGAAGAAATACAGCAACGAAAATAGCCGGAGCAAAATCGGTACAAATAAATACCCTGGCACCAGCTTTTTCAATGAGTAATTTAACCGGCGAAGAAATAGCGCTGGGTAGTTATCGGGGAAAATATGTTTTGGTTGATTTTTGGGCAAGCTGGTGTGGGCCTTGCCGCAAAGAGCACCCGGCACTTAAAGCCATCTACAGTGAGTTCAGTAATAAAAAATTTACACTTATTTCTGTATCACTTGATACTAAAAAGCAAGATTGGGAAGCGGCTGTGAAAAAGGATATATTGCCGTGGATAAACATAAGTGAACTGAAAGGTTTTCAGGGTATGGCTGCCATTAACTATGGTGTGCAGGCAATACCCGCTAATTTTCTAATTGATCCCAATGGTATTATTATTGCAAAAAACAGTACGCCTGAAGAATTAAAAACCCTGCTTCAAAAATTATTATAACGTTGATGAATAAAAAAGTAGTTATTTGCGATGATGAAGATGATGCACGGCTGCTGATACAACAGTATATTACTGACTTTCCACAATTGATGGTAATAAAGGAATGCAGTAATGGGCCGGAAGCTGTAGCTGCCATTGACAAACTTGAACCTGATTTAATATTTTTAGATATTCAAATGCCCGGCCTCAGTGGTTTTCAGGTACTGCAAAAAATTGCGCATATACCGCAAATTATTTTTTCCACGGCTTTTGATAAATATGCATTAAAAGCATTTGATAATAATGCGGTTGACTATCTTTTAAAACCATATACCAGGGAACGCTTTGCACAAGCAGTAAATAAAATCCTGTCTATTACTTCAAAAAATCTGGAGAGCATTAAAAACCTCTCGGATACACTGCAGGCTGGCTACAATGCTTATCCTGAAAAAGTATTGGTAGAAAGTGGCAACCGTATGATTTCATTATCTGTAAACGATATTATTTGGATGGAAGCTGAAGGTGACTATACCAAACTGCATAGCAATAATAATAACTATCTCAGCAACTATGGTATTAGTATCTTAGAACAAAAATTAAACCCAGCTATATTTTTTCGTATTCATCGTTCTGCTATCATTAATATTAATATGATAAAAGAAGTGTATAAAGATCTTAATGGTTATTACGTGGTATTGCAAAATGGCATCAGTCATAAAGTTGGCCGCAATTATGTGGAGGTAATTAAGAAGATTAGTTTATAAGGAATTGCACCGATGTGTTTACCGAAATTTTTCGATATTTATGGCTATTATATGTATGGTAGATATTCGTTACGAATTCTTAACGAATATCCATTATTTGTTACCTGCTTTGTAAATCGCTTCAATAATTAATTATCCCGGCCGTTATAAGTTTACAACAATAAATTCTATAGGTACAAAGCAGTTGCGCTATTCCTGGTAACTCTTTTAAGGGTTATTTTCTTCGTCAAAATTATCGAAGTACGTAAAGTCTTTGGTGATAAGTCCTTTCTCAATTGTCAAAATAGTGCAGATTGATAATTCAAATTTAATATTGTCTGATCCATTGCCACTTGATACAAATTCTACAATTATATGATTGTCGCCGGAGGGATAAGTTTGGTTAACCTGGTCGTGTAAGTCAGGGAAAATTTTTACAAGCTCTGTGTATTTTTCTATCGTCTGCTGTCTTGTCTGCTTAACAATTCCTTGTCCTAATGATGGGTCTTTAAGGTCCGTTACTTCTACATATATATTTGCCATTTTTAACAAAGTCGTAGTTGTTGAAGTATTCAAAATATTGTTTTACTAATTTTTCGTTTTCAGCCGTAGGTGTTGTTTTTTGTTTTTGGTTGTTACAAAAAATCAACGTAATGGCCGCAATAAAAAGCAATAATAGTTGTTCATTTTCTTATTTACTTTAATTGTCAAAACGATATTATTTATTGCCAGTCTATCTTAATATTTGCTCTAACGAAAGATTCTCCTCGTTAAAAAGTATTGTTTTATACTCTATGTTCAACTTGTCCAATAGCCTTACCATATTAAAACCTGTTGCGTAAAAATATCTTTTGCCGACTGTGTATAACCAAGGGTCATTCTCCATTTTATAATTTTTAAATACCTGATACGAATGATATGCTGTATCCACTTTTGAAAGTTTTTTATCAGGCGTTTTTGTTGCATACTCCACTTGCAAATTGTATTCAATATATCTTGCTGTTCCTTCCATCGTTTCATAAATTTTCTCGTATTCGTCGATATCAAAATTAAGTTTGCGTTTTGTTTCCTCTCTGCGTTCTTTTCTCAAACTGAAAAAACTATCAATTTGATTTTTTGCTTCTGATTCACTTGTCGATTGAATAGCCTTTAATAAAAATTCGTTCTCTTTCTTGATTTTTTCTTGAAACCAACTATTGTTCTTATATACTATTGCTAAGCTATCTTCGGTAACATTGTTTGAAATCTTTGTTATGTTATCAATGAAAGACTTATGCTTAAACTGAAAACCATGAAAATACTCGTGTACTATCATGGTTACCCAATATTCGGTAGTGGTATTTTCAGGAATTTTCTTTGACGCTACTTCAAAACTGCTGCAAAACATAAGTGGTATCGGCAATACATTTTTGTTGGCAGAATCGTCAGCATAATAGTTTGTCTCCATATGAAATGGAATATCATCAAATCTTTTAATTGTTTTGTATATTTTTATTTTTCGATTTTTAAATACAAGTTTTGGTTTATGATAACTAATAAAATTATTTTGAGGATTTGCAATATATGAAGAACTATCAGTGAAATATATCAAAGGGACATCATATTTTAATTTATCAAAACCTTTCCAATATTTTTTTGCTATAATTGGTTTTAGATTAAAAATATATCGAATTCTATCAAAAATAAGCTGCTCATTATTTTGCGATTTTAGCTGAGTACAAGAAAGGGTAATTCCCAAAATTAAAATTAGTTTTATATACATATAGTTTGCGTAAAATTGAAGAAATCGAACATTATTTTTTGCAGTTGGGAACTCATGATTTTATGTTTTTAGTGTTTAAAAAGGTTTTTAATAATCCAATATTACATGTAGTTTTATTCTTTCCAGGATTGTGTCCTGATTGCTATCGTTAATTTCATTCCTAATTTTGTAACATCAATAGCTTTATTAGATAATACAACCAATCCAAAATTATTCGCTTTGTCAATTACAAGAAAACTGGTATAACCACCTGCCATTCCATTGTGCCAAACAATATTTATATTACCCAACAGTCTGTAAGTTGCCGAAGCTAATATCCACCCCAATCCATTTTCGCCACCCAATTGTTGTAAATGAGTTTTCAGCTAAGCTTTGGAAATTGCTGTTTCCTTTTCAGTCAGGTTAGCTTTGATGAATTTAATCATATCAGTATCATTGGATATAATGACCCTGCACCTGTTAATACATGGTCTTCCCAAATAGGTGCTTTTACTCCTTGGTCATCATAACCCTGAATAATTTTTTGCCCGTTCAGGCTTGTCAATCGTTACAAAAGTATTTGTCATTTGTAATGGTGCCAGCAATTTACTTTTTACTAATTGTTCATATTTCTGTTTTGTTTTTAGTTCTAATAAATGTACCGGTAATCCCATTCCAGAATTAGAGTACTCAAAACTGCCATCATGTTTTTTTCCTTCACAGAATTTCAAGTAGTCGTATATGTCAGACGTGATTAAGTCCTTATAGGGATTTGTTTCATCTGTCATTTTAGTTATAAATGAATTGGACAAACCTGGAAATCCTGAAAGGTGGGTTGCCAAATGTTGTAGTGTTGTATTTTGAGCTGATGCATGTAAGGTTATATTTTCGTTCAGGAAATTTTGTATTTTATCATCCAATTTTAAATCTCCATTGTCTGCTAATATCTGTAAAGCAGAAGTTGTAAAGAGTTTACTGGTAGAAGCGAGTTAAAAAATAGTTGTGCTGTCAGGAGGAATATTTTTCCCTCTTTCAATTGTTCCATATCCTTTAATATATGTTTTGCCATTTTTAAAAACGCCAATTACCATTCCATAAGAATTTCCATCGGCAATAAATTAATTTACTTGTTTATCTATTGTGGCTTCAAGGTCTTTATTATCCTTAATATTACTTGATTTATATTTTATATAAAAATAAAATTCGGCAAAAATTACAATCAGTGACAAAAGTATAATTCCAATAATTTTCATACTCTTTTCCTATTTCTTTCATAATTATTTTGATGAAAAAATACAGTCATTATTTTAAATGTATGATTTTTTGTTTTACAAACTCCACTTCCGTATCAACCCCTTTAATTTTATCTTCAATAGTCGGCACAACTCTGTAATCAAGCATTTTTACTGGTTTCATAGTATAGGGTTTATCTGTACCGCCACCAGTAATAGGAATAGTTACTTTTATTTTACTATTGGGTAAAACCAGATCAAGGCTCCAGCCACCACTGCCCACACCAGCAGCTAAGTCATCACCATAATCTTCGCCAATAATTTTTAAAAAACTGCTGTCTTTATCAAAGAGGGATCGCATTCTTCCGGCAAACGCAAAGCCCGCTGAAAAAGTTAACCCATTCTGCAGCAAATATACTTTCCCTTTATAAGCATTAGCTTTCAATGGCCAGGCTCTGCTGTCATGCTGTGTATATTCCGGCTTTAATTTAAAACGGCCATCGGATGTTTTATCTATCAGTACATAAGGATTATACTCAAAAGCCTGCAGCAACTGTGTATTTTCGTTAGTACGTACTACATATTTCAGTTGTGTCATTTTATCGCTTTGAATATATGCCAGCCCTGCTTCTTTATTTTCTCCCAATCCTTTAAAATAACTTACGGCCGTTTGCCAGGTATCATCGCCACCTTCGTTATTTCTTACATCGACAATCAGGTTTTTTATTCCATCATTTTTTATTTGAGTAAATATCTTTTCGAGCAGTTTATTAAATTTTACACTATCATTCTCCACTCTGTATTTTGAAAAACTTTCCAGCTTTAGCCATGCTGTATTGCTGATTTTATCCAACACTTTATATTGAACCAATTCACCAAACTTACCAATATCTTTTCCTGTTTGTTTGCGGTAGGCATCGGCTATCGTTTGTGGCAAAACTGCATCTGCACTTACAGTAATTTGCCTGATAGATTTAAAAGGAATCAGGGATAATTTGTAACTGCTCAAATCCGGATGCAATACCTGGTAGAAATAATGAAAATTAAAATAACCATCCAGCATTTCATACTTATACGTTTCATTATTGCCATTGGCAAAAACGTATGCCATCAATTGCCTTGTAATTTTACGAACGGGTTCGCCATTGATAGAAATAATTTCACTGCCATTACTAATTACAGGATTACTACTACAGTTGTTTAAAATATATAACCGGTTATTTAAATATTTTAGCACAAAGGGTAAGTGCTTTCTGCTTTTGGGCAGTAGTTGCATACGATAATTAATGCCTGCTTCTTTTTCAGTCATATCAATACCGCCGTGGCCGTGGTGCAGCGAAGCCATGCAAAGGCGGAGTTTGATATAAAAATCTTCGGTTGAACTATTTTCCTTTAAAGAGGCATATACAGAATCATACAATGCATCAAACCTTTCGGTTGTGATAAACCAGTTTAGCCCGGCATGCATTTCTTTCAAACTTGTTTTAAATATGCTGAAGTCTTCCTGCTGTTTAGCAAGGCTCAGTTGTTGCTGGCTGTAAGCATTTAACTTTATTAAAAGTAAAATGGCAATGATACAATGCTTGATATTTTTATTTATTGCTTTGGTCATTTTCTTATTCATTTATCTGGTAAGTAATGGTAAAAACGTTATCATTAAAATTCTTAAAAAACAGGTGTCCGTTTGCTGGCACTTTTATGGTGATTGATTTACCTGCAATAAGGGAAGGATTTATCCATTTTTCATTTCCATCATCGCTTACTTTATATACTTCGCAGGATTGTGTGGCTGATGGGTTGGTGAGGGTAACTGAAAAGGCCGGGTGCATGGTATCTTTCCAGAAACGCAATTCTCCTTTGGCAGGTAATTCAATGGTGCCGGATTTGGGTTGAATGGCAGACATAGAGCCAGTGGATTTGCAGGAAATTAAAATGGTGGAAAGCACCAGTAAACTGCTAAGTAATTGTTTCATGTTGTATAACTTTATTGTGAACTGTAAAATTGCCAACAAGGTTTCGGCAAAGCGTCTCAATAAAAATATGATACTACATAAGTTCGGCTCATTAAAAAAAGGATAGGCTCAAATAAACCAAGATGCAATACTGTATTAGCTTTCAGAGCTTTTCGATAAATTCGCTGGGTGCAATATTTTTAGCTTTTCTAAAAGCCCGGTTAAAGGTTGCTTTGCTATTAAAGCCGCAATCGTAAGCAATACCCAGTAAAGTTTGGGTTTTATGCTCCCCTTTTTTTATTTTTTCTATCACTGCATCCACCCGGTAGCCATTGATAAGATCATTAAAATTTGTTCCCAGGTTATTTTTTATTACTTGGGTAATGATATAGGCAGGTTTTTCTAATTGATTAGACAATTGGCCAAGATTTAAGTCCGAATCTAAATAGGGCTTTTCATTTTGCAAACGACCGAGTAACAATTGTTTTATTGATACTGCATCATATTTTACGGATGCTGGTTGATTTATACGATTACTTTCTGAAGTAACGACCTCCTCAACTGTATTGATTACTGACTGGCGATTTACTTCTGTATCATTGGCTGGTTTTAATTTATCTTTTTCTTCTTCATAAATTTTTATTGGGCTGACATTTTCAGAAAATAATTCGTGGTTAGGGGTCATTTTGTTCATATCAAACGCCACCTTTAATTTATTAACATAAGCATAGCCCGAAGCACTTATGTAATAGAGGGTAATTGCAAGCATTAAGTATTGCCAGAACTGAATTTTATAGCCATACCAGTTTACAAGGCTGGCTATTCCAAAACCAAGAAATACGAAATAGTAAAATGCCAACAGTATAATAAAATTCCTTACCCAGTTAAGTTTCAATTTTTCAATATTGGAAAACTCATCAGGTAGCCATTTTAAATAAGCGTTATAATGTATAGCGATTTTATAAAGGTAACTGGTAAAAATAACTGCACTTCCATATCCTTCTGCATCGTTCCATTTGTACCTGAAAAGAAGGTCAATAAACTGTTGCTTTTGCTGCAAAGGATGAAACCAAACAAACAAATGAACAAGAAAATATATGCCGGCAGGAATAAAATGCAAGCCCTCTTTTTTACTCCATTTATACTGACTGTTGGTAATACTTTTAATATATAACCAGGCCAATGGTGCAAATATAAAAGTTGCTCCAAAAGGAAAAAAGGTAAGCTCCTGACCCACATATAAATTTAACCATCCTGCAATATGTTCTGATAATACAGCCGTCATGGCAAGCAGAAAAAAAGCCAATAAGCGGTCTGATTGGGAATCTTTTTGAAAACTTCTTACTAAAAGAAGGCCGCTTACAATCACAGCCTGAAAAGCTGCAATGGTTAATATAACAGAACGGATATCCCAACTAAACGTCATAAATTATTTATTAAACTTCGATGTAGCCACAAGATAATTTTAAAAGGTTAGCTATAATAATTTCAATAATTTTTTTCATTAATTCTATCACAACCTTCGCCTTTTGGCACCGTAACGGCAATTAGTTCTAAGGCTATTCTTTTTAAGAGAGTATTTTTTGGAGAACTAATGGTATGATTCCCATCTGCCCCTTTAAGTAAAGCATGCAAAATAGATATAGGCCAAAATTCAGGCTATCTACGAAAAAGGAAAACATTTACTGCTTTACTTTGTTACTTACCAGAATAAATCTTCCAAATGCCATTTAAAAATAATTTTGAGATTCTTTACCAAAATCTTCTTTCGGATAAAACCAAAAAAAGAAGTGAGCGGATTATTTTGGTAATAGCCATTATAAGCTTCCTGATTCACTTGACAATTATTTACTTGGTGGATTTTGGTATTATTTCCCCGAACACATCTTCAGATTTACTCAAAAATCCTATTGCCGCCATTTACACGCCCTTTTCGTTTATACTTGTTTATGAAGTATACCTCTTAATACACTATCTCCCAAAATCTATTACTACTTATATCAGCAAGCAATATGAAATTATTACGCTCATAATTATCCGACGGTTGTTTAAAGACCTCTCTACTTTATCCCTTTCATCCGATTGGTTTAAAATTAAATATGATTTACAGTTTACGTATGATCTGGTAGCATCAGTACTTCTTTTTTTTCTTATTTATCAATTCTACAGGCAAAGTAAGAAAAGATACAGAACCGTTGTTAATAATGAACTCCAAATTGATGGAATATCAAAATTTATAAAGATAAAAAAAATACTTGCTGCATCTTTAGTACCCGTACTTGTTATAGTTGCTATTTATTCCTTTATAAACTGGTGTATAAGTACTATCGATCCAGGCGCAAAAAATATTATTTCATTTAAAAATTTAAACAATATTTTCTTTGAACAGTTTTTTACTATTTTAATAATTGCAGATGTTATTTTATTACTATTCTCTTTTTTTCATACAGATGAATTTCATAAAGTTATTAGAAACTCCGGCTTCATCATTTCGACTATATTGATAAGGTTATCCTTTTCTGTAAGTGGATTACTTAGTACATTACTAATTTTATCTGCTATTATTTTTGGACTATTAATACTCATTATACATAATAAATTTGAAGAGAATATCGCAGCGGAAAAAGTTAATGTGGATGCTAACAATGAACAATGAATTTTAATTTAGTTTTGTTGAACGTCTATTTTACAGAAATCAAAAATGAGCCGATCAAACATAAGCTGAAGTAAGACGATACAGAAATTAATGCAATAGTGAATTAATAGAGTGAAAAGTAACATATTTACAAAAACAGATTGGATGCTAAAAAGTAAAAGAACGACGCGCTAAGATTGGCTATTTGCTTTTGCAAGGAAACTCTTTATAGTGCCGTTAAATATACTTTGCTCTTTTATGTGTTCCCATTCTTTTTGCTCTTGTTTATTTAAAGGACTGCGCCATTTAACTATCTATTGCCCGACGAAGGGCCTTTAAGGAGTTTATAAATACTAATTTTGGCAGCTTGGAAGTTAATAAACGAAAATAAAATATTCATTATTCAACCAATCTTTCATAATGACAGATTGGTTGATGCACACAATAAACTGTTTGACGAACTGCTGCTTAACAGGAATATCAGTGGCAAAAAAATTTACCAGTCATTCAACGTACTTAAAAATAAAATTACTTCAGCCCCATATATCATTAAAGCTATATTAATGAAAGACAATCTGTCTGCTTTAAAATTTTGTATTTGCAGGAATTAAGCTGCAAAAAGAGTATACTCTATTATTTATGAAATGCTTACAGTGCATTTCGATAAACATAAAGTAAATGAGTAGTGTGAAGATATAAGGTACTACTTTTTTCTTTTTGCTTCCTGTAGGGACAAATAAAAACCTGCCCCAAACATTAATGTAATTAGTACTGCAAAGTAGGGTATTAAATCAGTCATTCTTTTTGTTGTTTAAAAGTTTTAAATAAACACCAAAGCCAATAATAGATGGTACCCAAAGGCCAACAAAAATAGCAGATTCCCTTTCCCCTTTAAACCAAAGCGTTTCGGAAAAAATAAGAGAAAGAAATGCCGAGCTCATCAGCAGAATATCTGCTACTGTAAATTTTTTAATCATAATTGTAGTTTTAAATTGTTGCTATTTTTATATAAATCATATCTCTAAAGCTATATTTTTTTGTACTGCCAAGGCGGTAAGTTTTAAATCGTTTCTTGCTCCAATAAAAAATGTTAGCGCAGCGACCTTAAGTAAATATACTGCTTCCGTGCTTAAACTGATAGTATTGCAACCATTAAAACCTTTATCAATTTTACGCAATTCGACATATTTACTTTAGCAATGATTTTTCCCTTGTGTTCAGTTATATTGCTTCAAATATTTTTCACATTTTTTCCAGTAGCTGAAGAACGAAGGATAATAGCCCGTTACCTGCGGATACATCCAGTCACGGCTGTCTTTAATACCGGGATAATGGCTAAAAGCCGGATGCTCTTTTGCAATAAAGGCTTCACTTGCACTGAACTTACTTTCTTTATATAAAGATTGCAACATAGAAACTTCGCCACAATAAACCTGGATACCTGCTATATTTTTGGAAAGACTAATGATAAACGTTATCACTTTTTCACTAACCGGGTACCTGCTGAAATGCGACGGTTCTAATAATAGAATCCGGTTTACATCTTCATTTTTTCTCCATGCAGGGTCAATATTATAACCATTATAAATTAACGCAGGTTTTGTGTTATCAATAACCGGTAATGCTGTTAACGGTAAACTGCTTTGCAATGGTATAGCATTGCTTGCCTTAAGAGCATCCGGAATAAGCGTGTCAGTTATTTCTTCGTATGGCTTATCTAAAAATGTATTTTGCTGTTTGCTATGTGTGTACCTGTTGATATTTTCCTGGTTGCAGTAATATTTTTTTGAGGCAAAAGCACCAGCCACCCATTGCCAGCTACAA
>JBJXDV010000167.1:0-5769 GCA_046153465.1 Chitinophagaceae bacterium | reverse complement strand
AACCTCGAATGGCGAAAATTTTCTTCACCAAGTACCAGGATAGAATTTTATTTGGAAAGGATAGCTGGGTTCCTGAAGAATATGCCACCTACTTTCGGGTATTAGAAACCGAAGATGACTATTTTCCTTATCATAAAAAATATCATGCCTTCTGGCCCATGTATGGAATTGGGCTTCCAGATAGTATTCTAAAAAAAGTATATTACAAAAATGCGTTGCGGATTGTTCCGAATATAGATAAGTCGCAGTTTCCTGATTAGCCTTATCCATGGAAAATTGATTCAAAAAATCGGCACCTATGTAGTGACAGGTAACCACAAGAGCACAAGAACAGAATAAAAATACTTAGTGCTTGCATAGCATTGGATAATCACAAGGACAAAAGAAGAATGCTTCATGCTTTCATAGCATTGGATTAATACTAGATCACTAGAACACAAGAAAAATATTCCGTGCTTTCCTGGCAAAAGATATCCGGAGAGGCGCAAAGTCGCTGAGAAGAGTGCTGCATCTTTCTACAGCAAGAAATTAGTACGTTACCAATAAATCAGCGTATACCCATTTCTAAATAAAAGAAAAGTTGTGCCTGTAAATTATTCCGCGCTTTCGTGGCATTTTTTTCTTAACGCGAAGTGCTTTAAGGTAAAAATATTTATTAGAAACCGGGCCAACCTAACGCTGAAATAAATTTTCTTTTGTAACTTTCCTAAAACATTTTTTATGAAACGAATAATTCTAATTGCCTGTACTATTTTTGTAACAGCAATTTTACAAAACCTGCATGCACAGAATGCCGATCCTATGAAAGCCTGGCAGGAATTTATGACTCCCGGAACCATGCATAAATGGCTTGCCAAACAAGTAGGTACATGGGAAGCAGACGTTAGTCAATGGATGGATCCATCAGCTCCGCCAACAAAAGCTAAAGCCACCGATGTGGTAAGCATGACGATGAATGGATTGTACCAGATTGCCGATTTTTCAAGTACAATGATGGGTATGCCCATGATGGGCCACAGCACATTGGGTTATGATAATGCAAAGAAAATATTTGTACTTTCCTGGATTGATAATATGGGATCGGGTATTGTTTATATGATCGGAACCTATGATGAAAGAACAAAAACGCTTAGCCTTAAAGGAAAACAAACAGACCCTATGAGTGGAAAAGATACTGATATCAGGCAGGAAAATAAGTATATCGATGATGATACCTATACAATGACGATGTACGGAGCAGGAATGGATGGAAAAGAAGCCAAATTTATGGAAGGCACCTTTAAGAAAAAGAAATAATAACGTTAAAATAATAAATGCAGAATGGGAAGAGAAATAGCTATCCATTCTGCATTTTACTTTTCGATCAACAATGTTAGCTTCTCCTATTTTCCTAAAGTATTTTTTACTTTTCGTTTCTCAATAGTTTAATATCTTTTATAAGCTGCTCTATTTCCAATTGGAGCGTGCCATTATAAATCCTCCGTATCCGTTTTGTTTTATCTATCAGCAGTATGTGTTCTGTATGCAAAAAATCAGTACTGTCTTTGGTAAAGCCTAAATCTTTTTTTTGATTTTTTACTCCTTATAAAATCATGGCAGTGGTTAATGGTAATCCTGTAAATCCATGTTTTTAGAGAAGCCACTGCCGGGTCATGCTTTTCGTAATGCAGGTAAACTTTTACAAACACTTCCTGAGTATTATCCTGCGCATCTTCTGTATTCAGTACCTAATGCAAAGATAAGTTGTAAACGAGGTTTTTATATTCCGCATACACCGATTCAAATTTTGTCTCGTTCTTCATTATTTATTCAGGAGTTGTAGGCAATGCTATCGCCGATTTTTGGCTTTCGGAAAGATACATTATCAAAAGGCACAAGGATCCCATTAATATTTCAATCATCTAAGAGGCTTTGCGAAGAGGAACTCATTGTGCCAATGAGTGCATGCATTCTTTTATAAAGCCTAAAGCTACTTTTCAGATTTGTTTGTTAAAATGCATTCTTTGGTAAATTTTCTTCCCCCTCAATATAATGTTCGTGCGTTATCACGGCTTTATTATTTCTATTCATCCTTACCTGGAAAATACTGACCATCATTGAAAATGCCATGGAGAAATAAATATATCCTTTTGGAATTTCAACACCAAACCCTTCACTTATAAGAGCAAACCCTATCAGTAATAAAAAGGAGAGGGCCAGCATTTTAAATGCCGGATGTTTGTTTACAAAATTGCTGATGGGTTCTGCAGCAACCAACATTATTAAAACAGTAACAATAATGGCCACATACATGATCCATACCTCTTTAACCATTCCTATGGCAGTAATGATGGAGTCGATAGAAAAAACAAGATCCATTATTAATATCTGAATAATTACCTGACTAAATGTAACCGCTTTAATCATTTTGCTTTGGTTTCCCTCTTCACCCTCCATTTTATGAAAAATTTCTGTAGCACTTTTGTACAATAAGAACAAACCTCCCAGTATCAATATCAAATCTTTAACTGATATACCCTTACTAAAAATCCTGAACAAATCATTATCTAATTGCATAATGAATGATACCAGTGCTAATAAAGCAAGGCGAAGCAGCATTGCAAGAATTAAGCCATATAGCCTTGCTTTTTTTTGTTGATTGGACGGTAATTTGCTCGCTAAAATAGAGATAAAGATCACATTGTCTATTCCGAGAATAACTTCCAATGCGATCAGGGTTACGAGTGAAATTAGAATTTGATAATCCATAGTATGTTTTTTAATCTTCTGCTTCTTCTTTAATCAGGTTTGCACCGATTACTCTTTTTCTGATCTTATCATGAAGATTAATAGCCATGTGCACAACAGGGGTAGCACAGATGTAAAAATCGGTTTGGGGAAATTCTTTCTTTAGACTAACTTCTATTTCATTAAACAGCATACTTTTTGTTACAAACTGAATAATGTAAACCTCAGAATATTCTTTCGTGATTGATGAATTTAAATGATAAGAATCAAAGGAATTGCCAAAAACATTCAGCGTAAATTTATTTTTTAAAATACTATTCGCAACGGCATCTCCCTGTTTTTTATCTCCCACCAAAAGTTTTACTATGATCATTTCATTTTTTTGTTATAAATTTTATTTGAAAACCTCAGATAAAAATACTCCTGAACTTTACCAAACAATTTCATATGCGACTCTTAGAACAGCAATACCTAAATTGTTGGGATTGCCGAGCCAGAATTCCTGTCTCAATGAAATATCTATTTTGCCATAACCAATTTTAATTTTATCGCCCATTCCTATACTTAATACAGGCCGGACTGTATTTATGTATTTACTTAAAAAAACCACCCCCGCTTCCCCAGTTGCATAAAAATTACCAAAGTAATAACGGGCGCCAGTTTTTATTGGAATTGCTATTATGGACTTATAATCAGTTGGCATCGACGATACAGGTTCAAGATAGGTCTTTCCAGAAAAAACTGAAAGACCGCTGTTGATAGTTACACTACCGTGTTTGCCAAAAGTATATTCCCCTTTAAAGCTACCGCCATAACCTACATTATGTGTTTTTCTCAAACTAGTTTCGATGAAAGATACTTCAGGGCCAAAGTTTATTGAAAAACTTCCTTTTTTATTTGCTTGTGCAAATATTTGCTGAGCCGATTGCAGACCAATAAAAACAACTAAACACAGACATAATTTTCGTTTCATATTGCATGATTTATATGATCAAATATTTTTTTAAAAAGCCGTACCAAATAAACTTACTAAAAGGTTATTATGACCTTTAATTTAATGATGAGTAATGAAAAACATTAGCTGTTTCTATATAAATGAATTCAATACCATTGTTTTCAATTGCTTGCCAATTCCATCCTATTTAATTTTATCCTTATTCCTTTCTAATATTTGATTATTGATTTTGCTAAATAACACGGCATATAATCCAATTTGTAAAAAATCACGGCCGGTTTCATCATTAATTTTATAATCGAACTGGTGTAAATAACCCAATTGCACAGACGCATGCTTCGATATTTTATATCCAATAGATATCAAGGCTCTGTTTCTTTCAAAATAAGGTTCCTTATCTGTAAAAAACACTTCGTTGCTTATACTTACCTGGTAGGGTTTATACCCTTTTTCATTATTCCCAAAAGGATATGAAACCCCCAATCTGTATCTGAATCTGTTTCTATACCCATTGCTGGTAATTCTGAATTCCGCCCTGTACCGTTGTTCTATTTTAATATTTTTAAGTACTTGCGTTAAGGTTACTTGTGGCCAAATTCTAAATTCATCGTTATTTTTTGGCTTAACAAAACTGCCTCCTTCTTTGTACGTGTCGTAATCCCCTGCACCTAAAGTGAAGGTCATGTTGGGATGCGCTTTAAAGTTTACACCGCCTTTATATTCATGGTAATGAAAATGATCATAAAATCGAAGTGAACGCAACTGAGCCTCACCAAAGACACTCCATTTTTCATTGATGTTATATTTTATATTAAAAATATTCCAGCTACCTAGGTCAGGATACTGGCTAAAACATATATTGCCTGTAAACAGTAACAGGATTGCAAATATGCATTTGTGTCTTCTTTTCATTGCTATTCTATTTTGCGCAATGCAGCAGGGCTATTTTTTAATAATAGTTGCACGGACTTAACAAAAACTAGTTTTTGAAGGAAGTTTTACTTAAATCAAAATTGAAATAACTGTTTAAGATAATTCCGTTATTATACTGAAAAACATTTCTGTTATCTACTTCCCTGCCCAACTGTACAATTTGCTGTAAAAATCCACCTTCTACCCTGAATTTTTTATTAAAGCGATAACCCAGGAGAATACCCAATCTGTTTTGGTCAAAAACATTTTCAGTTACATTTTTTCCAAAGCCAATAAATAGTTCATCATAGATGGCAGCATAGGGTGTTTTATCTTCTATCTTCTTTTTACCGATCGGCATTTGCAGCCGGTACATATATCGAAGCCGGTTTAAAAATAAAAAGTCATCGGGCTTACTTAATACCGCATTGGTGTACCTGCCTATCCATCTTTGTTCCAGCATAAACCGATGGCTCATTTCTACACTGTTTATGTTATCCGTAATAGTTGCCATCTGAAAAGCCCTGTGTTCCGGAAATCTTTTTCCCGCTGCCTGCAATGGAATATCCCCATAAGGAAAAGTTTCAATCCAGGCATATCCTAACCGCAGGGTAAGCTTATTGTTTACCTGGTAATTAACTCCGGTTCTGAACAGACTTTGTTGCCAATCTTTTACAAAATTTTCTCTTCGCCACTGGTATTCAAGATGGCCGCTCCATTTTGAAGAAAATTTGACGGCAGTAAAATTATTAAACCATCCAATTACATTTTTATCTGCTATCCTTGTATTTTGAGCTGTCAAATTCTTAACTGTAAAATGAAGAACTACCACAATCAACAGTATTTTTTTTAGCATACTTAAAAATTATGAATTATAAAAAAACCAGCCTAAACGGATCCATTTAAGCTGGAGCAGGTAACCAAGCAAAAACCTGCTTATTTTTAGTTTTTCTTTTCCGGCAAATTAGTAAGTGTTTCGGGTAAAAATTCCACATTACCGGAGTGCAGGTTGTACACAGCACCAACAATCAATATTTCGCCATTTTGATATTTTTTTGCCAATACAGGATCCAGATCCCTCAGTTCATTCACCTGTTCTATTACATTTTGGCGTATCGCATTCTCCAACCTGTCGCCGGCCATGTACTTACTTTTTTCTGCAGCCGGTTTTATGG
>JBJXDV010000166.1:0-16444 GCA_046153465.1 Chitinophagaceae bacterium | reverse complement strand
TCAATACATGTTTGACAATGGATTCAGGATTCAGGCTGGTCCTCAAGTTGGTTTTTTAATTAGTGCGAAATCGAAAGCGGGAAATGTTTCGACAGATGTTAAAAACAATTTAAAGACAGTCGATTTTGGTATTGGCGCTGGGATAGGTTATGTACATCCCGAATCAGGATTTGGAGTTGATGCCAGGTATAATCTTGGTTTGAGTAAGATCAATGATAACAATAGCGTAAAATCCTATAACAGGGGCTTTCAAGTAGGCGTATTTTACCTGTTTAAAAATAAATAGATTTCCTGCTACCAAATTAATACTATAAATAATTATTGGTGAAAAACTACATTCTTTCATTTTGTATCATCAGTTTAGTTGGAGTATCGTCTTGTACTTCTACACGACTTACAAGTACCTGGAGAGAATCCAATAAAGAAGTTGCAATTGATAAACTAAATAAGGTACTGGTAGTTGCATTGTTTAAAGATGAGACCAGTAGGCGAAGGGCGGAAGACGAAATGGCGAGTTATCTAAATGGTAAAGGAGTTGTTTCCTATAATTACTTAGATAAAAATTTAAGTTCGAAAAACGAGGAAGCGATTCGGGATAAAATTAAAACAGATGGTTTTGATGGTGCAGTAACCATGCGATTAATTGATGTAGACCGGGAACAGGTGTATACACCAGGGAATGTTTCTTCTTATCCAAGCTATAACCGAAGATTTAGCGGCTATTACTTTAGGAACTGGAATAGTTATAATACACCTGGCTATTACACTAATACCAAATCCTACACGGTAGAAACAAATGTTTACTCCATTAAAGAGGATAAAATAATCTGGACTGGCCTAACCAAAACCACAGACCCTGCAGGAATTGATAAAATGACAACAGAAATTGTAAAGGTGGTATATCGTGAAATGATTAAACAGGGTTTTATTAGTAATCGATAGTAAGTTGATATTTGAAAGATCCATGATGTTGAAACTAACAGCACTGGTAGTTCGAATTTAAATAAATAGCCATTAAAAGAAAATTGTAGCAATGAAAAAAATAGCACTAATACTACTGATCCCTGCTCTTCTAATCGCCTGCAAAACGAACCTGGTAACGGGGCGCAAACAATTAAGTTTGGTATCTGAGCCCGAATTGCAAGTGATGGCGAAACAAGAGTACCAGACGTTCTTAAGCGCTAATAAAGTTGTAAGCGCAAATGATAATAAGGATGCAGAAATGGTGCGCCGTGTTGGAGGGCGTATTGCAAGCGCCATCAAAAAATATTACGATGGGAGAGGGGAAACGTCGGTGCTGGAAGGATATCAATGGGAGTTTAATTTGGTGGACAATAAAGAAGTCAATGCCTGGTGCATGCCCGGCGGAAAGGTTGTCGTTTACACGGGGCTGTTACCGATCACTCAAAATGAGGCTGCATTGGCCATCGTAGTGGGCCACGAAATTGCACACGCCGTTGCACAACATGGTAGTGAACGAATGAGCCAGGGATTGTTACAACAATTGGGTGGCGCCGCCCTGCAAGTTGCATTAATTAATAAAACGGCAGAGACTCAAAGTATTTTTGCAACTGCATATGGTATTGGCTCTACTATCGGCGGTACGCTACCGTTTTCGCGTAAATCAGAATCGGAGGCAGATAAATATGGATTGTATTTTGCGGCAATGGCAGGGTATAACCCACAGGAAGCAATTCCCTTTTGGCAAAGAATGTCAACAGCAGGTGGTGCAAAACCTCCGGAATTTTTAAGCAGCCACCCTTCAGACGAAAACAGGATTTCTAAAATAAAAGCTAATATGCCACAAGCGCTCAAGTTTTACCGACCCATGAGAAATTAGGTTGAATATAGGCGTTAGCATATTATGTAAATAAATTAGTAGTGTTGTAAGTGAGAGGTGTGAATGATGTAAGAAAATGATAAGATTTTGTAATAATGAAACAATTTATGTTCACCAACTTTACCTAAATCGAATGCAGTACTTACTGGTTCTAACAATTAGGATATTAAACAGTACAGCAATTGTACACAAAGAGTATAAAATGAAAGCAATTAAAGCCGCAATGGTTGTATTATTAATGACTGGTATTTTTTCTATCAGTTGTAAAACATTAAATAGAGCACAAAAAGGTGCTATAATAGGTACGGCCGGTGGCGCTGCTGCTGGAGCCGTTATTGGAAGAGTTGCAGGAAACACTGGTCTTGGTGCTATCATCGGTGCAACCGTTGGCGGTGTAACCGGGGCCGTTATTGGAAATAAAATGGATAAGCAGGCGGCAGAAATGAAAAAGAATATACCAGATGCAACCGTGGAAAGAGTCGGGGAAGGAATAATTATAGAATTTAATAATAAAATTTTGTTTGGCTTTGACCAGTCTGATTTATCGGGAGAAGCAAAATCTAACCTTGATAAACTAATCGTAATTCTTCAAAAATACCCCGATACAAACATCGAAATACAGGGTCACACGGATAGTAAAGGAACCTTGCATTATAATAAGGCTTTATCTGTTCGGCGAGCTCGTACCGTTAATAGATTTGTTTCCGCAAACAGTATTCCGTTATCAAGATTATCAGTTAAAGGATTTGGGGAAACGGCACCAAAATATGAAAATGGTACAGCGGAAGGCCAAATGCAAAATCGAAGGGTTGAATTTCTTATAACGGCAAACGAGAAAATGAAAGCAGAAGCAAGTAAAGAGGCCGTTACTGCCAAATAGCATTTAAGAAAATATTTTTATCTAATAATTTAATCCCGTAAAATGAAAAGTATTTTGATATTGATAGCTGCAATCTTGTTAGTAACTTATGTTGCGCATTCACAAGAGAATAAGATCGGCGGCATAGGTATTGGGCTTCGTGGCGGAGTGAATTTCCAAACGATTAATGGAAAGAAAAGCAATGGTGATAAATTAAGCAATGATATTTTAACAGGGTTCAATGCAGGAATTAATGTGGACATACCGATTGGTCCGTCTTTCTCGCTACAGCCTGGTGTAGTATTTAGTACCAAAGGTGCAAAAACGAAAGAGGTAGTGCAGGGGCAGAATATTAACAGCACAATAAAAATTTCGTACCTGGAAATTCCATTGTATTTTATATTTAAGCCAGTTCTTGGTACTAGTCATTTACTACTTGGTTTTGGTCCTTATGTTGCTTTTGGTGTTGGAGGTAAAGCAACCTATGATGCTTTGGGTATAAAAAGAGAGGAGAAGGTGCGTTTTAAAAACGATGTAAAGCTAACCGACGCTGACGATGTTACTTATTTTAAGGCGTTGGATGCAGGTGCGAATTTGTTAGCGGGATATGAGTTGACTAATGGAGTTTCTTTTCAATTAAATGCTCAGTTGGGACTCACTAACATAAATCCAACATTCCAGGGAACATCGAGCAATAAGCCCACAGCTAAAAATACAGGCTTTGGTTTGTCGGTAGGCTACCGATTTTAAAATTCGCTAAATATGCTAGCCAGAAATAAAAAATGGTATAACTTTTTTGACAATAGGTGTATAATGAAATTGAATTTTAGTAAGGTGTGAATTATGAAAGTTAATTATAGATATATGTAAGTTTTTTGGACGGGTTATAGGTATTTTTATTATGGTTATTCTTGGGATATAGGATTTTAACAGGGCTGGATTTCTATCCGGCCCTCTCTATGTAAACTAGTTTGCTTAATACTGCTTAAGCGTTAGCAAATAGTAATTGTGAGTATGTACGAAGAATAGAATTCGCATTTGTATGCTTATATAGTTACTTTTCAATTGCCTATCAGTAAATTTAAGCGTATTGTATTGTTACTGGAAAATATGATTTGGAGACGTACAGATATGGGTGAATGAAAACGTAGTGCGCGAATGTTACTGAACTGAATATAGAGTTTGTGGTATAAATGGAAACGAATATTAAATGATTTTATCCAGATGAAAGAAAGCCAATTGAGTATTTCACCAGGTTATACAACCGGCAATAAAGTTAAGCTTGTTCATAGCGGTAAAGATTTTTTTGATACACTTCTCAATATTATAGCTGAGGCGAAAGCAAGCCTCTTTCTTCAATTTTATATTTTTTTAGATGATGAAACGGGCGCTGCGGTTATTGAATCCCTTAAGGCAGCGGCAACCCGCAAGGTTTCTGTTTATTTGCATATTGATAGTTATGCTTCTAAAGAATTGTCTTCGACCTGTATAAAGGAAATGAGAGACAAAGGTATTAACGTCAAATTATTTGAGCCGTTGCTGCGTAGCAAACATTTTTATTTTGGAAGAAGATTACATCATAAAGTAGTAGTAGCTGATGGTATTTATTCCTTAGTAGGAGGTATAAATATTTGTAACAGGTACAATGATATGCCTGACCAACCAGCCTGGTTAGATATGGCTTTGTATTGCGAAGGCGAAGCATCGATAAATGTCGAGACAATTTGCAGTAACATGTGGCGTGGTAGGGAAGTAAGAGTATTCGCAACTAATAAAAAGGTAGAGGCTAAAATTAGTACTAGCGAAAAAATTTCAGTGCGGGCCTGCCGTAATGATTGGGTGAAAGGCAAGAAAGAAATTTGGAACAGTTATCTGGAAATGTTTAGTAAGGCTGAAAGGACTATAACGATTATGTGTAGTTATTTTTTGCCTGGGCGTCTGTTTCGGCGAAAAATAAAAGCAGCAGTTAAACGAGGTGTGAAGGTGCAATTAATTTTAGCAGGTTCATCGGATGTAATGCTTGCTAAGCATGCTGAACGGTATTTGTATGATTGGATGCTTAGAAATAACATTACTATATATGAATACACCGAAACTGTATTGCATGCAAAAATGGCGGTTTATGATAGTTCATGGGTAACGATAGGATCTTATAATGTAAATGGCCTGAGTGCCCATGCAAGTCTTGAAATGAATATGGCTGTAAGCAATTTGGCATTCGCAGTTACTGCAGAAAAAGAATTGCAGGAGATTATCCAAATGCATTGTAAGCAGGTTACGAAAGAAAACTATTCATCATCGACTACTATTCTCCGTAAATTTTGGCAGTGGGTATGTTATAATATTATTAATAAGATGCTTTTTGCGGTTACCTTTTATTTCAAGCAGGAAAAATAATGGTGTAATTTCTATTTTGACTGTTGTGGTATTTTTTTACCAGAGCTGTCCAACGCATTCTCATTAGTGCAATTCACTGAAAATAATTGAAAAATCAATACCGGGCTGATAAGAACCAACCCGGTATTGAAAGGCGCTAACTAACAGCAATTATAAAATGAGTATCAGCAACAATATGATGATAATAATTGCACCAACTGAAAGATAAACGCCACCACTAATTGCTTTCATTTCCTTTTTCAATCCTTTTACTTCTTTGCGAAGATCTTTCCTTTCGCTCCTGGTTAAACCAGATTTATCCATTTCTTTAATCTCTTGCAGCCGGGATACCATTTGCTCAGATTTTAATTCAAGGACTCGCGCTTCAGTAGAGTCTTTGACAATGCTGCTTGCAAATGCCGGAACAGTTGTTGCCATGCACATTAGCAATAGCGGCAGGTAAAGTAGTTTAAATGATTTCATTTTTTACGATTTAGTTGTGAAGATGACACTTCCCTTCTTTTGATAAAGAGCAGGGCTTTGTAGCTGATGATAAAGGTGCTAAAGTTTTACCGGAGAAGTGTTACATCATCTTAACAATAAATTACATCATTCACACATTCAATATCGATCATTATATACCTCACTCATAACCGCTTTTAATGATTGTCAATATCATCTTAAACCTCCCATTAGGTTTTACAAAATTTGATGAATGTGCGGGTATTACAATTGATTGCCCGGTTTCCAGTAAATTCGATTTTCCGCTAATAACTATTTCTGCCTTACCTTCAATAATTTGAACAAAATTATCAAAAGGGCTGCTTTTTTCTGTCAACCCTTCACCATCGTCAAATGACATGACGCTGATATTGCCGCTAGATTTTTTAAGGATGGTTTTAATTACAACGGAGTTCAGCACATATTCAATTATTTCTACTGTAATATGCACTTTCGACTTTTCTACTTCGCTTATTTCCATTCCATTCAATTTATAGGTATTACTATCGGGTAATGTAACCTATTAAAACCTAAGTAGCGTTATTCATTTACAATACCTTCCATCGTTACTTCTTATTATCAATGGTAAAATCCTTCAAAGCCTTACCCAGTTTAGTCATATCGTCATTAAACTCTCTTTTAAACGTTTCCCAGTTTGTTCTACTGTTATTATCCCAATTGGTATGATCGCTCCTGTATGAGTTCATTTTTGCCTGCAATTCTTTATTTTTCGTTTGTAATGTAGCGATCGCATTTTCGTAAGATGCTTCTGCCTTTTTTCCTGCCCGTTTCATTTGTGCTTTTAAGGCGTCGATACGGTTCTCATTAGTCTTAATACTAAATTCGGTCTCCAACTTGAATGCTTTCCACTCTTCTTCGAAAGCAGCCTTCTCTGCGTCAATTTTTTCATCCTTAATTACCTCTTTCAAATCCGCTTTAGCTTCCTGTACGTTCTCTTTAGCATCTTTTACATCAGCTTTTGCTTCTTCTATTTTTTTTTCCTGTGATTGGCAACCTGGAAAAATTGTAAAGCCCATTAATAATGCGCCTACGATGGTCATACTAAATTTGTTCATTGTTTAAATTTTAGGTTTGTAATAAAGTAAAAAATTAGAAAGGCACCACTTAACTAATGGAAGTTAAACGGTGGCCTTTCCGTAATAGAAGCACCTATTAAAGCGCTTCAATAATTTTGTGTAATTCTTCTTTTGATTTTCCTAACTTAATTTGAAGCCTTCCCAGCATCTCTTCTTTTTTGCCTTCCGCAAACATGAGGTCATTATCGGTTAATGCGGCAAATTTTGTTTTCAGCTTGCCCTTTTGTTCATTCCAGTTTCCTTTTAATTCTGTTGTGTTCATTTTATATTTTTTTAGTTCCCGTAATTGGCGGGACAAAAGTGAAGAAATTTTCACTATATAAAGATGAGTAAACTTAGCTGTTGAAGTATTACACAATTATCGAATTGAATTACATCATTCACACATAAATAAACGAGGCCATGTTTTCCGATCGCCCGGTAAGTATCAGGCACTAACTGCAGTATCGCAATTTATCCAGTAATTAACTACTTTAAGCAGGAGTTCCATTTCGTACGGTTTTACAATATAATCGCTGGCGCCTAATTTTAGTGTTTTTGCTTTATCGCTTATTTCCGACATGGAGGTGCTGAAAATAAATGGTATGTTGAATTCTTTTAAGGTATTCAAAAGCGAACAAAGCACTTCGTGCCCATTCATTCCAGGCATAAAAAAATCGCAGATAATTAAGTCGGGTATAAATTTTTTTGCCAGGGCAATGCCGTCTTTGCCATTGTAGGCTTCAAGGGTTTTATACCCTTCCATTTGCAGAAATTCAGCTAAATTTTCGAGAATATCGCTATTATCTTCAATTAACAAAATTGTTTGCATTATTAATTAATTGATGTTCCTATAGAAACAATATTATAGATAAGTGCTGTTAAAATAATAATTGCTACCCAATTATTTATATTGTTTACTATTGTTGTCCGACTAAATAAGTTAAATGCGTCATGTGCAAGTGCCGCCTCACCCTGCCTGTGCCGGCCGGCCCAACCCTCTTCCCGCTGATGCGGGACGGGCTCTCGCGGAGAGGGGGTTAGAACCCGCTCTGCAAAAGGCTTTTAATAATATTAAGATGATCTTAGCCGGACAACAATGATTAATTACATCATTCACATTTTTTTAAACCAATAAAAGCTATGAATAAATAATTACATCCGCTCCATATACCAGTTCAATTCTTTCTCCATTTTCTTGCTTTGAAAAATGCCGGTAATTATTTTTTGTAAACGCATGAATGCGGTTTCACTTTTAACTACATAATCTGTTGCCTTATGATGCATGCAGGTAATTGCCACATCAATTTTATCCTGACTGGACAGCATAATAACAGGTATATTGTTGTTGATGGCTTTTATCTTATCAAGGGTTTCCATTCCGTTCATGGCAGCTTTGTTAATGCCATCGAGATGATAATCCAAAACAATTACGTCGGGTTTTTCAGGTAGATACTCAATACAAAGCTCACCCGAAGAAAAAGTTTGGATTTCAAAGTCGGCATGATCCAAAAATTCAATTTCAAGCGACTTTAAAAAAAGCGCATCATCATCCACCAAAAAAAGTTTTATTTTATTTGTAGTTTTCATTTTCTGCTATTTTCATAATGGCGTACTCTTCCTGTAATTCTTTGCATGACTCGTTCAGTACATTTTCCAATTGTAATACTAAGCCGTGAATACCTTCAGCGTGCAATTGATTAACAGCAAATTCCTGTACTTTTTGTGCCATCACTTCATAATCAGGATTAATTCCCATTATAGAAAAGGATGGTATCATCTTATGTACAGAAGATTGAAGTGAGCTCCAATCCTTATTTAAAAAACTGTTCGTCATTAAATTGATTAACGGTGGTGTTTGGTTCAAATACAGTGCAATCATCTCCATCATTAGTACCGGGTTTGATTTGGTGCGCTGGTTTAAGTATTTTAAATCAATATATTTAATAACTTTTTTTTCATCGATGGCTTCCAGCAACATTTCTTTTGATACGATTACGACCGGCTTTTTGGTATGCCCCACTATTTTACTGTATAGCAACCGTTCATCCACCGGCTTGGCTATATAATCATTCATTCCTGCTGCTTTGCATTTTTCTAAATCAACCGTGGTTACATCTGCTGTTAATGCAATAATAGGAATGGACGATTTCATGGTATTGCGAATATATTCCGTGGTTTCAAACCCATTCATTTCCGGCATTTGTAAATCCATCAAAATTATATCGTAAGCAGTTGTTTTCATTTTTTCAATAGCTAGTTTCCCATTACTTACAATATCCCTCGCAAAGCCAAATTCATCCAGCAGGGTTTTCATCAGTAATTGGTTCAAGGCCATGTCTTCTACCACCAATATTTTTATTTCTTTTATTTCCCTGTCCAATGCCATTATTTCTGTATCTGGCATTACAGTTGCATTTGTTTTTTTAAAATGCAGCAAAAAACTAAAAGTAGCTCCTTCATTTACTACACTTTTCACTTCGATGCTTCCCCCCTGAGCTTCTACTAAATGTTTTACAATAGCCAAGCCTAAACCGGTACCACCATACAAACGGGAGGTGATACTCGAAGCCTGTTGAAAATTTTCAAAAATCCTATCAAGCTTATCTGAAGCTACGCCAATCCCAGTGTCTGAAATAGCAAAGGCCACGGTTACTTTTTCTTCATCTTCCTGAATCATTTTTACAGTAACAGTGATCTTTCCTTTTGAAGTAAACTTAACGGCATTACTTACCAGGTTTAATATAACCTGGTGCAGCCTGATAGGGTCGCCAACTAATACAGCAGGTATCCTGGTATCGTAATCATATATTAATTCAAGGTTTTTTTCCTGAATCTTGGTATCAAACAAATGGAGCATCGCAGCAACAGACAACGCAAGTTTAAAAGGCGTTTGTTCAAAAGTCATTTTGCCGGCATCTACCTTAGCCAAATCAAGGATATCGTTAATCAATACAATCAATGCATCGCCACTAAGTTTTATAGCGGTTAAATATTCTTTTTGTTTTACCGTCAATTCCGTTTTTAATAAAACTTTGGTAAAGCCGATGATAGCATTCATGGGCGTACGAATTTCATGGCTCATATTGCTTAAAAACTGCTGCTTGCTTTTAACAGCGTTAGCTGATACATGGGCAGAAGCAACCGCCTTCATTTTTTCGTCTTCGGCAATAGAGGTGGCAAGCTCAGCAAATATTTTGGCCTCTATCAATTCCTTTTCTATTTTTTTAAGATGGGTAATGTCACGTGCTACCAGCACAGCACCCAGGGTAATGCCCTGCATGTCTTTATAAACTGAGCCACTTAGTATCACATCCGTTAATACACCATCAATAATAGTGAGGGGATAATTCAATACATAACCTTTTTCAAAAACTTCCTTGTGCACCCAGGCCGCATTTGCTGATTCAACGAAGTAACTACTGAATAAAGTACCGCATAATTTTTCACGGGATTTATCAGTAGCCTTTATCATTGCTTCGTTTACATCCATTATTTTTCCTTCAGTGTTAATAGTAACAAGCGGGTCAAGGCTGGCTTCAATTAAACTACGGGCATAATGAGAAATTTGTTTTTGATGAGTGATATCTCTTGCCGCCGCAAACACGCCCAATACATTACCCTTATCATCTTTATAAAGAGAAGCATTGTACAGTACATCTGTTAATTTCCCACTTCTATGTTTTATCGTAAGTGGATAATCTGATACAAACCCATTCTTAAATACCTGCTCATAACCTGCTTTTGCTTTTTTTGGTTCTGTAAAATAAGTTGAGAAGTCGGAGCCGGTTAATACCTCCCGTCCAACACCTGTAACTTTTATTGAAGCCTCGTTTACATCGGTTATTTTTCCTTCGGCACTAATGGTAACAAGCGGGTCAAGACTGGCTTCAATTAGACTGCGGGAATATTGTGAAACTAATTTTATCGAACGATTTAATGCTTTCATTTCGTCACTATCCGCTTGCTGCTTTCCTTTTTCTTCATTTTGAAAGACTAATTCTTTGTTGGCAATTGCTAATTCAGCGGCACGCTTTCCTTTTTCTTCATTTTGAAAGAGTAATTCTTTATTGGCGATTACTAATTCAGCGGAACGCTTTTCTTTCTCCTTATTTTGAAATAGTAATTCTTTATTGGCAATCATTAGTTCAGCCGCACGCTTTTCTTTTTCTTTATTTTGAAATATAAGTTCCCTGTTGGCATTAAGTAGTTCTGCCTGGGATTGTTTCAAAAGGTCTGCTGTTCGTTTTAATTCCATAGTATTTTAGTTTAGCATACTGCCTCAACACCTGCCTTATCTGTTTCAATACTGTTTCCAATACCCACCTCTTCTATCGGGCTGCGTCTTTTATCTTTTAATTTTTTGAAATGCGATGGAGCCAGGCCAGTAACTTTTTTAAACTGGTTAGATAAATGCGCCACACTGCTGTAGTTCATTTTCCAGGCAATTTCTGTAATGTTCAGCTCATCATAAATAATCAACTCTTTTATTCTTTCTACTTTATGAAAAATAATATATTGCTCAATGGTGGTGCCCTGCACTTCAGAAAATAAATTAGCCATGTACGTATAATCATGGTTTAATTTTTGCGCCAGGTAATCAGAAAAATTTGTTTTAGGTAATTCATCCTCATAGTGTACCATTTCTACAACCACACTTTTTATCCTGGAAATGAGTATAGCCTTTTTATCATCCATCAGTTCAAGTCCACAACTATTCAGGTCTTCTTTCAGCAGTCTCCGTTGTTCCATCGTAATTTGTTCCATAATTTCTACTTCACCCAATTCCACAACAATAAAGTGCAAGCCAAGTTTTTTCAACGCCTCTTTCACCATCATTTTGCAGCGGATACTAACCATGTATTTTATATAAAGCTTCAATTTTCAGTATTTAATTTCCTTACATCGTTTTTAATAAATCCATTTAATTAACGACTAATAGTAAGTCGTGTATGGGTTGGGTATAAGCCTCTGCGTGTTTAAAAGTGAATAGCCATTTGCCATTCGTTTGTATCAAAGGCGGATGTGCAATGCGAAAAAACGATAATGTCTTTCTTGTAATATATGCTTTAATCGCGCCTTTTTTATATTTATTTAGAGAAGTTAACTCTTGCAGGCTTTATTCAAACACTGTAAATACATTACTATTTAATTTCAGTAGTTACAACATACAATTACTCAATGCATGAAAATAAGTTTGTTTCTAAACACTGTAATTACACAATTAGTCTGAAAACTTACATAATTCACACATTGTTGAAATTATAGCAGGTTGACAGCAAAATACAATCAACTCATTATGGAAGAGGAAGTGGTTAGTAGATAAAATAACACCCGTTACCATAATAGGCCAGGGTGTTAATTTATAATTGCTTCTTTCTTTTTTAAGGATTGTTATTTTTATAGTTTGGCAGCTTTCTCTGTTATATTCTCCAATTCCATTAAAAGTTCTTTGGTTCCTGTATTGATAAGCTCAATTTCGCAAGAAATTTTAATTTCATCTCCCACCATCAGGCCTCCTGTTTCTATGGGTGAGTTCCAAACTAAACCCCAATCACTCCTGTTTATTTTTCCTCTTATGCTAAAGCCAGCCCGTTCATTTCCCCAGGGGTCATTCAACATACCACCAAACTGTACCTGCAGTTTAATGTTTTTGGAAATCCCCTTCATAGTAAGTTCACCCCACAAGTCGTGCATATCATCGCTGCCGGCTTTCTCTATCCTATTTGCTTTAAATGAAATTTGCTTGTGATTTGTTATATCAAAAAATTCTTTCCCGGTTAAATGCTCGTCACGTTTTTCATCGCCTGTTGATACAGATCCGGCGTCAATCCATACATCAATATCGGCTGTGGTAAAATCTTTTTCCGAAGTATAAATAGTTGCGTCGAATTTTTTGAACGTACCTTTTACCTGCGCAATCATTAAGTGCCTTACTTTGAAGGCGATTTCACTGTGGGAAGGGTCAATTGACCATCTTGTTTGCATAAAAAATATTTGTTTTTAAGATATTACTAAACTGAATGTTGTTTTTTTGTGGGTACAATAAATAGTGGGATGGTGGTATCCCTTAGCACGTTCTCGGTTACACTACCCATTATAATTTGCTCTAACCACTTTTTACTGTGTGATCCCATTACAATGATGTCTGCTTTCATTTCATTTGCTTTCTCTAAAATTGATAATGCGAAATCACCTGCCGTTACTAACGTTTTTATACTTTCATCACCCAGGTGAAGTTTTGTTTTGTTCATGAATAGCTTTGATGCGTTGGTTAGTTTTTCATTTATAGCTGTTCCTAAAAAAACAGTATCAATATATCCCGCAAACCCCATAATAGGATCATTGATGGCTGAAGAATAATAGGGTGCATCTACAATAACGTGCATTAACGTTACTTCAGCCCCCATTGCTTTACCGAGCGAAAAACCAGTTTCTGCAATTATTTGCGCAGTAGGAGTGCAGTCTAATGCAATTAATATTTTCTTCATTGTCGTTCAATTCATTATTCCCGATTATCGTCCCATTCGCCATAATTATCCAGTCCAATACTGTAATAATTGGATTCTTCCTCTGCCATCGCAGTTTTTTCCTGTTGTTCCTCCAACTCATACTCGGTCATAACCCGTTCTAAACCTCTAGCCACTCCGTTTCCGTTTTTTAGCGCCGTTGTAAACGTTTCGCTAAACTCTTTAATTGTAGATGTATCATCAACCTCTGTGTCAACTGCCCGCTTGTCTTTCTTAACGCTCAGTCCGTTTGGCGATTTAATATGCCTAGTTATACAATTCGCTTTTGCTATTTTGGCGCCATGTTCTGAACTCGCGATGTTTGTTGCATGTTTCATTTGTTTTGATTTTATAGTAGGTAATAGGTAAATAGTTGGATAGAAAATGGCGTCGTATAAAGGCATGTTCCTGCTGTTCCGTCATGTTAGTAGCATTTTTCACATGAATTTTTATCTTATTAATGTGCTGTTCTACTCTAAAAAAATTCAAGAGTTGTGATTTGGCATTTGAAGGACCAAACAACAACACTTCGTCATAGTTAAGCATCCTGTCGCTAAGTTGCTTGAAAAAAGCCTGTTGTAAAATTGACTTTTGATACTCAACATTTCTCTTACTTTCATGAAAAGTATTTCCTATGTGAGTAGATGTATACACGGATTCAATAGAAACCACTTCCACCGGATCAACGGTTAAATTTGTTAGATGTGCCGATGTTTGGTCCATCCAAATACCTAAATATCTTCGTAACATTTTTTACAATTGATTGTCTAAAAAAAATTATTACTAACGCTATTGTGATTCTTTTCGTATTTCTTCAATAACAGCTCCAGTGATTCTTTGTACTCCGAAAGATTTTTAATCGTTATTTCAGGATCATCTGTATCAGGAATACTAACGGGCATTTCGCTTATATACTTAGATAATTCAGGAAATTTTTCGCTAATTCTCATGGTGATTTTTAAAATATCGTTATTAAGTTCTTGAATCATAATTATACAATTTGTATTTTTCTGTCACCGGTTTAGTTGTTTTAAGAGCTGTTAGAAAATGCTTATTTTTTAATCAACTATTTTATTTATTTCGCTGGAACTTGAATGACTAAATAGTTTACTAAAGATGGGTATTTTATTGCCTGACACTCTTACACAATTACAATATAGAATTGCATCATTCACACATAACGGAGAGTTAATAACCAAAAACACTTAGACAAAAAGCACTACAGTGAGAATTACATCACTTTAGAATACATGTATATCCCGCTTGTAAAAATGATTGTTGATAAGCTAAAATATTTCTTCATCCTGTTTCAGTATTACACGTGACTGAGTTGCGAAAATTATCGTTGTTTTAAACTGTCTGTCAGGTTCAGGTCATTTAAGCGATTTGCTTTTTTTAAGGCTGCCTGCTTTTTTGCTTCTGCTTTTTTCTTTCTGTTAAAATATCCACGTAATAAAATATTATGTTTGGCAGCTTCCATGTTATCACTTAATCCTTTTGAACCTGTTTGAAGATTTTGCATCGTCGAATCCAGTGTTTTGCCAAACTTGTCATCAGTCATTAATTTTGATATGGTTCCATTACCGTTGTTCATATTGTAGGTAAATTTTGCAAACTCGTTGGAACTGGTTTGTAAATTCAGTATCGTATTTTTAAGGCTGGTAGAAAACTGCTCATCTGAAATTAATTTATGTAAGGCCCCGTTCCCATTGTTCATCTTATAACTGAATAGAGCCAATTGATAGGTTATGATTTCTACATTGTCGACACTCTTTTTAACACGACTCATTACATCTTCAATATCAATTGAATTTTTTGATTCAATAAATGATTGGTCCGTTACCATTTTGCCCTGGGTGGTACCGGGATAAATTGTCACCACTTTATCACCCATGAGTCCATCCGAACCAATACCCACATAGGCATCCGATTTAATGAATCGTTGAACCTTTTTTTTGATGACTAGAGTAACGGCTACGGACGTATCATTTATTAGTTCTATTTCGTCGACAGTGCCAATGTTGATACCAGAGAAGCGCACGTTGTTACCTACTGTTAAACCATTTACTTTCCTAAATACTGTTTTTAATGTAAGAGTAGATACAAACAAATTTTTTTGCTTCCCTACAAAATATATAGCAACCACAAAAATTAATATGCCAATAATTGCAAACATGCCAACTTTCAAATTAAATCGAGCTTCATTTTTCATATACAATAATATTTAACAATCGGTGAAAAAAGAGCGCACCCATCGATCCTTGCTTTTTTCTAATGCTTCATAAGTTCCTTCTGCATGAATAATTCCGTCTTTCAATATCAGCAACCGGTCGCCAGTGAGTTTTGCGCAGGCCATATCATGAGTTATAATAACGGCCGTTGTTTTGTATTTTTTTTGTACCTCCAGCATTAATTCACTTATTTCCCTTGAGGTTATACTATCCAGGCCTGTAGTCGGTTCATCATAAAGTATTATTTCAGGATTTAGAATAAGGGTACGCGCAAGCCCAATTCTTTTACGCATTCCTCCCGATAATTCAGAAGGCATCTTATCAATATCGTCCGCCAGGCCAACGCTGGTAAGTATTTCAAGAATAATTTCATTCAGGTCTGTTGATGAACGTTTCTTTAAATGTCTTTTCAACGGAAATTCCAGGTTTTCTCTTACAGTCATGGAATCATATAATGCAGCATTTTGAAATAAGAAACCAACTTTTAGTCTTATTTTATTTAGCTCGTCTAATGATAGTTTGGTAATATCTGTATCAAACATTCTTATTTCTCCCTTATCGGGTTTTATCAGACCGACCATGCATTTGATAGTAATGGATTTACCTGAACCCGATTTTCCAATGATCACCACATTCTCCCCTTTATTCACATGAAAGGAAACTCCTTTTAATACTTCATTATCCTTTCCAAACGACTTATACAATCCATCAATACGAATTGCGGGTGCGGCATCTTTAATGCTATTTAGTAACGGCTTAACTGTTTGCTCGGTTATCATCAAAAAAATAAATCGGTTATTTGTACAACAATCATATCTATAATAAAAATTGTTAGCGATGCCGCTACTACGGCCGAGGTAGCAGCTTTACCAACGCTTTCGGTTCCGTTTGCAGCGGTGAACCCTTTGTAGCTTCCAATAAGGCCAATACTAAAGCCAAAAAGAATGGATTTTATTGTTGCCGGAATAATGTCAATAAAATCGATGGAACTGAGAACTTTGGAAAAATAATAATAAAGGGTAACGTCGCTTTTCATATTTATGCCAACATAT
>JBJXDV010000165.1:0-7464 GCA_046153465.1 Chitinophagaceae bacterium | reverse complement strand
CTTTCAGTTTTAGTGCTTATAATAAACTTCAATTGAATGCTAAAGTAGTTTTATCAGATAGCGGTACTATCTCGGAAGAATCTTCTATTTTAAAATTTCAAGCAATTAATATTAGGGAAGCACACGAAAGGCCTGAAGCAATGGAGCAAGCGGCAGTGATGATGTCTGGATTAAACCCTGATCGAGTAATGCAATGTATTGCGCACCTTGAGTCTTCATCAAATAATAAAATTATTGTAAGTGACTATGCAATTCCAAATGTGGCAGAAAAAGTTGTAAAAATAATTTTATCATATACAGACTATATTAAAAGAGTGGTTTGGGGCGAATCGATTTAAGATATGATTAGAGTATGGCCGAAAATAGATACTGAACTGAATTGTCCATTTTGTGATCACATTGTACTGCCGAATGGCTGGAATTTCACGGGTATGCATATTATGTTCGATTGTAATTGTTCGAATTGCGGCAAATGCTTTTTTAGCGAAGTTCCTGTAAACGCCGGATTATTTTATCCGGGAATGATTGACAAAGAAAGTGGCGACCGATGTGATAAAATGCCTTTTGAAAATTGGTATTTAAATGGATTGGTAGATGCATATCGCTGCCAAAAAGAAGAAGATGTTGCATTCAAAATTAGTAAGCATCATGAGCTTGGCGATAAACCAGTTTTATTACTCAATACAATTGACGCTACTTATGGGCACGCATTGTATGAACTCTTTAATGCGGGACACTATCTTAAACAAGAGGAGTATGATTTAGTAATCATTGTTCAAAAAAATATGGGATGGCTTGTGCCAAAAGGGGCGGCGCAAGTTTGGAGCGTTGATATTTCCTTTTCGAATGCGATTTACTGGCATAATTCATTAGATAAAAAAATAAAAGAATTACTAAAAGGTTGTAACGAAGTATATATTTGCCGGTCATTTGTTCAGGCAGACTCCTCAGATTTTAATATTAAGGACTATACGGGGATAGATCCATTTCCTTTAGAAAAATGGGATGAAAAACTAAATACACCAACAGTAACATTTATCTGGCGAACTGATCGCTTTTGGCGTCGCATCATGCCTTATATTTTTGACAATAGGATTATACGAAAATTATTTCCTCAGACTATTAAACGGTTAAATCTTTATTTTCAATTCAAGTGGATTTTACGGTTCAGCAAAGAGATTAAAAAGCAAATTCCACAATTAGATTTCGCTATATCAGGAATGGATGAACGAAAACCAGCTTTACCTGATTGGATAAAAGATTTCCGCTATCCTTCCCATGAGGATCATACTGCCGGGGAGCAGCTAAAACGATATGCTCAAAGTCACCTTGTATTGGGTTGTAATGGCTCCTCACTTTTATTGCCCGGGTGCTTGGCCGGAGGCGTATTAAATATTGTTCCTGGTGATCAATGGGCGGTTTCCGCGGGTACTTTTCCATTTCGCATAACCAGCATTGGGGATACTCATTTTCGGTATTCATTGTTGCCGGCTGAAATTTCTGTAAAGAGGCTTGTAAGTATCGTGGTTTCAGTACTACGCGATAGATCTTATATCGAATTACAGGCTTCGTATCCATGGAGGCAACATGGTGCAAATTTATTGCCCTACGATTGGGAGAAACAGCGAATCAAATCCTTTTTAGTTTCTGAAAATTTTCCTTCTAAACAAGGGCTTATTACTATTCCAAAATCTCAAAAATAGTAGTGTTTATAATTTTAGATTATGGAGTTGGTAACCTTACCTCAATACAAAACATGCTTAAAAAGGCAGGTATGGATGCTGTTATTTCTTCCAATCTTCATGAACTTGATCTCGCTACAAAACTTGTATTACCGGGCATGGGACATTTTGATAATTGTATGCAGAAATTGAACAGCTCGGGCCTAAGATCATTGGTTGAAAAAAAAGCAATGGTTGAAAAAATTCCAGTCTTGGGTATTTGCGTAGGGTTACAAATGTTCATGGAGGAAAGTGAAGAGGGTGCTGAAAAGGGATTAGCTTGGGTGAAAGGTAAAACAATTCGGTTTCAAAAGGAACGTATGAACGCTATCCATAAAATCCCCAATATGGGGTGGCTCGATATTCAATTTTGTAAATCATCCCTGTTAGAGAATCAATTAGGAGATTCACGTTTTTATTTCGCCCATTCATTCCACGTAAGTCCTAAAGATGATAAATCCTCTCTCATAAAATCTACCTATGGTTATGAGTTTACGGCGGCAATAGAACAAGAGAACTTGATAGGTGTGCAATTTCATCCAGAAAAAAGTCATCGTTTTGGAATGCAACTGCTGAAAAATTTTTCCTTTAATTATTAATGAAAAGAATACGCGTAATACCTGTCTTGTTGATTCATGGAGGTGGGTTAGTGAAAACTGAAAAATTCAAAAAACCCATTTATATCGGAGATCCAATTAACGCCGTGAAAATATTCAATGAAAAAGAAATAGATGAAATTGTTATACTTGATATCGATGCAAGCAGAGAAAATCGGGGGCCAGATATGGATCAGATAGCTGAAATTGCCGGGGAAGCTTTTATTCCACTAGCATACGGAGGAGGCATATCAAACATTGACGAGGTAAAAGAGCTTTTTTATATTGGCGTTGAAAAAGTGATCTTTAATTATCAGGCGTTCCATAATCCATTACTCATTTCCCAATCAGCAAAAGTGGTGGGAAGTCAAAGTGTTGTAATATCTATGGATGTAAAAAAAAATCTGTTTGGTAAATACAAGGTGTATACTAAAAATGGTACTGAAAATACAAATTTAGATCCGGTTGATTTTGCAAAGAGGATGGAGGAAGCAGGGGCTGGCGAACTATTTCTAAATTCAATTGATCGTGATGGTACCTATTCAGGGTATGACCTTGAATTACTGAAACGGATTAACGAAGTAATGTCAATTCCTGTTATCATTTGTGGAGGTGCTTCGTCGGTAGACGATTTTGCAAAAGCGGTTCGGAATGGTGCATCCGCTGTAGCAGCAGGCAGCCTATTTGTTTTTCAGCGCCCCCATCGGGCTGTATTAATAAGCTATCCATCTCAGGAGGAACTAAAATCCAAACTCTATTATGCTGTTTAGCCCGCCTGGTCTTTCTGAAAACTCCAGGAAATACGATTGGATAAAAAAAACGTTGAATAGTTATAGTTTATTGGTGGTCGCTCTCTTATTAAGTACGTCACTTTTCGCACAAACTGAAAGCACCGTAACCGCTGTTGTTAATAGCACGACGGGATATCTTGAAATTAGAAACGGATTTTTGGGAATTGTGATTCCTTGGGATAAAGTAGTAAATCAAAAAAAATTTAATATTGCGCCCATTCAGTCAATTATTTACTCAGATGGAACTTATTCTGATAACAGCCTGAATTTACTGACTGCCGCCAGTCCTGTAGTTAGCATGCAGGCGAAATGGATTCGAAAAAATGCGCAAGAAGTAACTGTAAAATTGGAATATCGGTTTCAAAAAAAGAAATATGAATATTATGGTATGAAATTCAAAAATGCTGATGAGGGCCCTGGATTTTATAATTGTACTATTACGATACGAAAAGGCGAAAAACTGATTATTGTTGAAGAAGATACTGATTATGATATTACATATAGCGTGAAAATTAGCAATGGCCTAAATCCAGATAGAGCAAGGTATCGGGGATGGGAGTCCTATTCTGTAAAAGAGGGGTATGAGCCAGATGGTACTATCTATCGATCTGAAGAAAAAAGAGGATACCCTCTTGATGCTACAATTAATATTGATTGTTCTAAAAATGAATTATATCCCCGTCTTCATTTATGGGAACAGGCAGGTGGGGAAGTAAACACTGGCAGATACTGGCAATTGTATAATTATTCGGCTAGTATTTCTTCCAATCTTTTTGGTTTTTTCCATGGAAAACCAAGCCTCCTAATTGGTGCAAAGCATAGCGGCCCGAGGTTAAAAACAATGCAAAATGATATTGTAGAGAAGCAATCATCAATAGCAGAAATATTAATCGATATTCAGCGAAGGGCACCTGATAATGACTGGCAACCTCGCAAACGGTTTCAATGGATCATGTTTGTAAGTACAAAAGCTGATTTAGTGAACCCTGAAAAAATACAACCTATAGCTCGGGAATTAAATAGATTCTCAGGATTAGGAGATGTAATTCGAGACTATGCTAACCGACCCGGGCGATTAATCCCTGCATTTTATGATGGTGCTATTTATGTTTCGGCGGAAAGGATAAAAATTTTGATAAAGAAAATTAAAGAAGACCAATTTTTTCATCAACGATTGATACAACTAGACGGTACCTATAAAGCTATTTGGGATGCATGGCGTTATCGTGATTCAGCGATTTCTTTGATAAAGAACCTAATTGCCATCAAAGAAAATCTTGAAAAGGAATATATAACTGGCGAAGGGATCTATAAAAACAATAATAGATATTGGAAAGGAGCGAGAAATTTCAAATACTATTCGTTTTGTATTTCTGGCATTTTTGCAGATAAAACTATCGCAATCAGTAATACTGATAAAGTAAAACTCGAACAATTTGTAGTTATGATGGCCCGTATTTTATGGGATAATAACAATGTGCCTCTCTTCGATAGTGCAGGGGTGAATTTTGGACCCAGTAACATGATTTATCAATATCGGAATAATGGACGGTTTTATTTTGCCTTGTTGCTTGCGAATGATCCAGAATTTTCAAAGCGTGGAAAAATGGTCGTAACAATGGTTGAAAAAGACCTTGACGAGGCAATCTATGCCAATGGTGCAAGTTTTGGAACACCCCACTATACTCAGGCAACAATTGATCCCATTTTATTCAGTTTATTACAAATAAAACAAGCCGGAATAAAAGATGTATTTGCAAACAATGAACTAATTAAAACTTTTTCAAAGTTTTATATTAGTTTATTGACTCCACCCTCAGTTCGTTTTTCGAAAAATAGAAAACTTATTTCTTTCGGAGATGGTTCGGAAGAAAGCGTCGCAACATTCGGGTTGTTAGCAACCGGATTAAGAGAAACAGATAGGCATTTGAGTGATCAGTTATTAAATATTTTTTTTAACGGGCCGGAAAGGTTTAGTTATGCGGGGCCTGTGCCCTTTGCCATCGATTTGCTTGCAAACAAGCAATCAAACGTTCCAATAGAAATAAGTAATTGTAATTATAGTGGCTATATGTCAAACTTTAGAAGCGGTCTTAATACTTTAAATGAAAGTTCGCTTTGGATTTTAAATGGAGATGATTATTATGATCATCGCAATGATGATGCAGGTGAGGTAGCGATTTATGCACTTGGGGCACCTCTTTCACTTAGTAGAAGTTCCTTCTATTATCCCTCGGCTACAGATGCACGTATTCGTTCAGTTGTGGTTCCTGAAAAACTTTTTCCTGAATGGAATAGCGCATCTCAACCAGTTATGGGGCGATCGCTAACAAATAGAACATGGCCCGTATCTGACAATATTCTTTTTGCCAACCTCGGAAAATCAGTTATTTCTGAAGTACGCATGACTTCGAAAGAAGGAAAAGTATGGCATAGAAGAGTAATGGCTTTAAACCTGCATGATCAACTACCTATATATTTCTTCTATGATAGTATTACCGGTCAAGAAAAAAATGTTTGGAGTATGATGATGATGTCGGAAGGAACAGTAACTACTTCAGTAGGGCAAATGCAATCTGAAAAAAGAGTATATAATAATGAGGGGATAAGTCAGCTTCCTGCATCTGGTTCCAATAAAAACCTTTTATCGGGATGGAATAGTTTTTTCTTTACCGGTCAACATTGGAGGGCCCACCATACAGGAGGAATCAACTGGTATTTGTATAATTATTCTTCAAAGCCACAAGATTGTTCGTTAGCTCAATGGACAACAACCTGGCAGAATGGAGAAGAGCAAAATGAATTCTATCAAACAAACGGACGAAAATATTCTGAAGAACAACAAATTCTAAGAATTCGTGGAGAAAATCCTTTTTTTTCGGTACTTCTTCCTCATCTTAAAAACGATCGTTACTATCAAAATTCGGTGAAAATGATGGAAGGAGGAAAATTACAAATAGATCAAATTAACGATGAAATAATACTTTCCCCTTTTAGTGTTTTAGTAACCAGTTCAAATAAATTACTCTTATGCTTGTTTGATGCTAATAAAATAATAACCAGCAACGGATTTACCTTAGCGGGTGGTCAGTCAGAGCTAGAGTATTCCGATTCCCTTATAAGAATCAGGATTCACGGTAACAATGGTATTCGTAAAATTCAAATTCCTTTCCCGGTTTTGCCAATTGAAAAATACCCATCCTTATCCATAAGCAATAAAAATTCATTAACGGATATTGCTATTGAATTTGTGAATAGAAATAATAATTTACGCAATGGTGAAAATGGATATCAGGAATTTATTTTTAGAAGAAACGAGTGATAGAATACAGTAACAGCTTGGGTTAACACATGTTTTAAAGATAACAATAAGTAAGTGATGATGGTTTGGAATAAAAATAACAAGGAGTATCAACAATGTACTATTACGGTGATGGACAACATTGCTGATCAGGATATCCAATTCGATAATAACGGTATTTGTAATTATTATTACGAATATAAAGAAGCAGAGAGAACAGGTGTTTTTTTGGGCGCTCAGGGCGAAGAAAAACTAATGACGCTTGTAGATAAAATAAAATCGGATGGACGGGGGAAAAATTATGATTGTCTTATAGGGCTTAGTGGCGGAGTGGACAGTACTTATGTAGCATACCTTGTGAGAAAACATGGCCTTCGGCCACTTGCCGTTCATCTTGATAATGGGTGGAACAGCGAATTGGCTGTGAAGAATATTGAAAACATAATTAGTAAACTGAACATTGATCTATTTACTTTAGTGATTAATTGGAAAGAATTTAAGGATATACAATTATCATATCTCAAAGCTTCTGTGGTAGATATTGAAGTGGTAAGTGACCATGCCATATTTTCCTCAATGTACAAATTAGCAAAGGAAAAAAATATTGGATATATAATAAGTGGTACCAATATAGTTACTGAACATATCATGCCCCCCTCATGGCTGTACAAAAAAATGGATTTCGACAATCTGAAAGACATTCACAAGAAATTTGGAACCGTTAAATTAAAAACCTACCCAACTTTTGATTTTAAGAAATATGTTTACTATACCTCGGTGTTGAAGTTGACACCTATTTCTATTTTAAATTATATTCCATATAATAAAATGGAGATCAAAAAATTTATTACAAAAGAACTGGATTGGAGAGATTATGGTGGCAAACATTATGAATCAATTTTTACAAAATTTTATCAGGCATATATTCTTCCTCAAAAATTTAAAATTGATAAAAGAAAAGCGCATTTATCGACCTTAATCTGTGCAGGTCAACTAACCCGGGATGAAGCGTTGCTTGAATTGGAAAAACCATTGTACGATATGGATGAATTGAG
>JBJXDV010000164.1:0-6693 GCA_046153465.1 Chitinophagaceae bacterium | reverse complement strand
ATAGGTGCCATGAACATATCCATCTGGTAGTTGTATATAGGTATGATTTGGCGATAGGTTAAGCAATACAACCACTTCGCTCGCACCATTTCTTCTCATAAAAGCAAAAACATTTTGGTTGGCAGTAACAGGAATGAAGATCGGCTTCCAAATTTTCCCTTGATTGATTGCAGTATTATTTGCTCTTACCCTCAACAGTGTTTTATAAAATTCCTGAAGCGCTGGCTTATCATCCCATTCAATGAGATCTTTGTCAAAAAATTTTAATCTCTTTTTATTGGGTAATTCTTGCCCGCTATACATTAACGGTAAGCCCTGCCACAAACAACTGAAAACTGCAAACACCCTCGCCGCATTTCCATATTTTTCATATTCGGTTCCGTTCCAGCTATTCTCATCGTGATTCGACGTAAAAAATAACTGTGTAGTCTCTGGAGGGAATTCAATTTCGTATCTTGATAATACAGTTTTCAATTTAAACAAATCCATTCCTCCTTTACAATACTTCTCGGTATCATGCATCCATTGCCAGGCATAACAGCAATCAAAAACTTCCAGGTAATGATAGTCTTCGGTTTCAGCCAACCAAAACAAAGGCCTGATTGAATCCAATGCTACCCGCGCCTGTCTCCAAAAGTCAAGTGGTACTAAATGAGCCATATCGCACCGAAATCCATCAATTCCGCAATCGTTCACCCAAAATTGCATGGCTGTTATCATGGCATTTCTCATACAGCCATCATAATAATTAAGATCAATTACATCATGCCAGTTATTATTATCGTAAAATTTTCCTTCTGCATTTTTTTTATAAAACTCGGGATTGGATTTTGTCCAATGATGATCCCAACCCGTATGGTTTGCTACCCAATCGATAATAACTTTAAACCCCAATTTGTGTGCCTCCATTACCAATTTACGAAAATCGCCCAACGTACCAAACTCCGGGTTAACAGATGTATAATCTGAGCATGCATAATAACTTCCAAGTGTACCCTGCCGTTCCACCAAACTTATGGGTGTAATTGGCATAAACCAAAGTGTTTCAACACCCATATTTCTCAGGCGCGGAAGATGCTTTTGAAAAGCAACAAAAGTTCCTTCGGACGTGTATTGACGAATATTTACCTCGTACAAATTAGTTGCAAGGCTCCAAGCCACGGGATTAAACAAGCGATTCATAATAATACAAGTTGATAAGCTACGATTGAACGGCAGGCAAACAAATCAAGAGAATCAAAGATAACCAATCGGAGTTAGCCTTTAAAATATCAGTATAAATCACTGCTCTAAGTTTAAAGAGGTTGGCATCTTTATGCAATCGGGAATTATGAATCAACAATTAAATCTCAACATTGTACCTTTATTGCTGTTATTATATTTATGAAGACATTTGAAGTTCCTACAATTTTTCGCAGTTCATTAATTTCTGCAATTAAAGAATACCGTAAGCAAAAGGATAAATTAAAAAAAGATTTTACTCCTACGCAATTGGATCTGGGGCCCCTTCACATTTACCTTGCCCGCCATTTCGGTTTTTGTTATGGTGTAGAAAATGCTATTGAAATCGCTTTTCGTACTGTGGAAGAAAATCCAGGCAAACGTATTTTCTTATTGAGTGAAATGATACACAATCCACAGGTAAATAGCGGCCTTCTGGAAAAAGGAGTATTATTCTTACAGGATACATTAGGGAATGAACTGATATCACTTGAAAGTATTACAAAAGAAGATATTGTAATTATTCCGGCTTTTGGTACTACTCTTCAAATGGAAGCCAAACTACACGCTAAAGGAATACAAACAGAAAAATACAATACTACCTGTCCTTTTGTAGAAAAAGTATGGAACCGTAGCGAACAAATTGCCGGTAAGGGATATACGATAATTATTCATGGAAAGCCCAATCATGAAGAAACAAGAGCTACCTTTTCACATGCCGCCTACAATGCCCCTTCGCTGATTGTTAATGATATGAAAGATACCGTGGAGCTTGCAAAATTTATTATGGGGCAAAAGCCGTTGCATGAATTTTATAGTACATTCAAAGGTTTGTATTCTGAAGGCTTTGATGCCGAAAAAGATCTTCAGCGTATCGGTGTTGTTAATCAAACCACACAACTTGCCAGCGACACACAGGCCATTGCCGATTATTTGAAACAAACCATACAAAAATATTTTAACCTTTCCAACCAACAAATTAATGAACGTTTTGCAGATAATCGGGATACACTGTGTTATGCAACCAACGATAATCAAACAGCCGTTACGGGTATGCTGAATACTCCTGCCGACCTAGCCATCATCATTGGTGGATATAACTCTTCTAATACAACTCACCTCGTAGAATTATGTGAAAATGGATTGCCGAGCTTTTTTATTAATAGTGAAGAGAAATTAATATCTGCTTCGGAAATTCTTCATTATAATTATCATACTAAACAAGAAGTTTTATCTTCTAATTATTTACCGCAACAAAAACCTACACGAATACTATTGACCAGTGGTGCATCTTGTCCGGATGCATTGGTAGAGAAAGTGATTCAGCGTTTGGCTGGTTTTTATAACCCTGGCTTTAGAATGGATGATCTGATCCATCGCTTTCAACAATAATTTTTCTTTACATTAAACTTTCGGCAGTCTATAGCTATCTATAGGTTGAATTTGTTTGCTATGAAATGGTTGATTGTAGTTATCCTGATTAAAATAAATTTGAGTTTGTCAGCACAAGCGACTTATAGAATTCCAGATCAGGATCGTCGCTGGAGATCTTTGAATCTTTCCGCAATTCAAAAAGAACAGATCCGAACAATTATTAAGCGACAGCGTATGCAGCATTATCTTGATTGGGTAACATTAAATACTGTACTCAATTTGGAACAAAAGAAAAAGTTGAAAGAATGGAAAAAGTCGAGACGTAAAAAATAAAAGAAGCATTCAATTTTGTAGTTGGCCGCCTCCTGATAAGAATTTCTTATGCACCCTGCTTCAACTGGTGCCTAATCGGAGTTTTTATATTCTATGAACATAACTTCACAAAAAATACGCATTCGTTTTTCCCCGGTTTTTATTCTTTTTTATGAATTAAGCTGCACAGGAACGGTGAAAAAAGTTATTGGTTGCTGATATAATTTTTTAATTCATTTCTTCTGCCTGCACGAGACGTTCCTACGGAACGTAATTGTTTTGATTTCGTTCTACCCATGAGTTGTCCCGATGGGACATAAAATCAGGCGAACAAATTTTGCATTTGTATTCAATCATGAATGGACAACTTTTGTGTAGCCTCTTCATAAAAGGCGTAGCTACGTTCCGTAGGAACGTTTTGCGCAAATAGACCGCATGTTTCTGGCATGAACAATATTTTTCTAATTAATACATACCAACGCATTTGTATTATTGTCCTGTAAGGACAACTCGTGAGTGCAACAAAATAAAATATATAGCTACGTTCCGTAGAAAAGTTTTGTGCAAATAAATCCGAGATTATAAATCTAAATAAATAAAAGTTTTGCAAGTGTATTATTGTCCTGTAAGAACAACCCTTGGGTAGCATCATCATAAAATTTGTCTCTATGTTTTCTAGGAAAGTTTTGTGCAAATTCACCACGTGTATCTGGCATGAATAATATCTTTCTAATTAATAAATACCAACGCATTTGTATTATTGTCCTGTAAAGACAACTCGTGGGTAGCTTCATCATAAAATGTGTATCTACGTTCCGTAGTAACGTCTCGTGCCAATGCATCAAAGATCTTACGCGTTGAGTAAATATTTTAAACGAGGATCAATAATCAATAGAATTGTTGCCGATGAACGGAGCGTCACAACGATCGCTTCATAGTAGCACCAGAGCCTGGATAAAAAAACAATCTAAATCCACCCCTTTCCATTTTTTTAATTAACTACGGTGCAAAAAAAATCCCGCAACCTGCGGGACCTGTATAAGCAATTGGTTTGGAACTATACCATGGTAAAACCTTCTAAAAACTTGGTATTAAAATCGCCACTGATAAATTTTTCATTTTTCATCAATTGCTGGTGAAACGGAATGGTTGTTTTTACTCCTTCAATAACATACTCACTCAGAGCCCGGCTCATCGTATTTATAGCCTCGTGTCGGGTTCTTGCTACCGAAATAATTTTGGCAATCATCGAATCGTAATAGGGAGGGATATTATAACCGGCATAAGCATGCGAATCTATACGTATACCATGACCACCCGGCTGATGCAATACTGTAATTCTTCCTGGCGAGGGACGGAAATCGTTGTAAGGGTCTTCCGCATTGATGCGACACTCGATGGCGTGCATAGTAGGTTCATAGTCGGCCCCACTGATTGGTTCGCCTGCTGCAATCTTTATTTGCTCTTTTATTAAATCGAAGTTGGTCACTTCCTCGGTAACGCAATGCTCAACCTGGATACGGGTGTTCATTTCCATGAAATAGAAATTACGGTGTTTATCTACCAGGAACTCTATCGTGCCTACACTTTCGTAACCAATAGCACCTGCTGCTTTTTTAGCAGCCTCACCCATGCGCAACCGAAGATCTGGTGTCATAAAAGGAGATGGAGATTCTTCCACCAATTTCTGGTGCCTGCGTTGTATAGAACAATCGCGTTCGCTTAAGTGACAAACCTTTCCATATCGGTCTCCGGCAATTTGTATTTCTATATGGCGAGGTTCTTCTACAAACTTCTCCATATAAATTCCATCGTTTTTAAAGGAGGCGCCTGCTTCTTGTTTCGCAGAATTAAATGCTTTCTCTATTTCACTTTCTTCCCATACCACCCTCATTCCTTTACCACCCCCACCAGCAGTCGCTTTTAAAATAACAGGATATCCAACTTCTTTCGCCAATTCCTTCGCATGACCAACTGTTTCTAATAGACCTTCTCCGCCAGGAATTACTGGCACACCTGCTTTGATCATTGTTTCTTTTGCAGTAATCTTATCGCCCATTGCACGTATCTGATCAGGAGTAGGCCCAATAAATTTTATACTATGCTCACCACATATTTCAGAAAACATTGCATTCTCAGCTAAAAATCCATAACCGGGATGAATGGCATCTGCATTCGTTATTTCAGCGGCAGCCATTATATGAGGAATATTCAAATAAGAATCAGCACTTGCCGGTTTTCCAATGCATACTGCTTCATCGGCAAAACGTACATGCAGACTATCTTTATCTGCAGTAGAATAAACAGCAATGGTTTTAATTCCCATTTCGCGGCAAGTGCGTATTACCCTTAACGCAATTTCTCCACGATTGGCTATTAATATTTTTTTGAACATGCTTTAAATTTAATGTACCTGAATGCAGATCAGAAAATGTGCCATTGATATAGCTTCGATCTCTTTGAGTTAATGAGAACGCTTCAATAGGAAGTACTCACTGTCGACTATCAATTAGGTTCTACTAAGAAAAGCGGTTGATCATATTCTACGGGGCTTGCATCTTCCACTAATATCTTAACTATTTTTCCTTTTACCTCGCTCTCTATTTCATTAAAAAGCTTCATGGCTTCAATAATACATACCACTTTACCTGGAGTAACTTCATCGCCTGGCTCAACAAAAACTGGTTTACCTGGTGTAGAACTCCGGTAAAAAGTTCCGATCATTGGGCTTTTTATAATAATAGTATTTGCAGGTGGCAGTTCTGCTGCTTTGGGTTTTTCTGGTGCCGGTTCTACATTGACAGCTCCCTGACTTAGCATAGCCTGCGGTGGATAAGCAAACATTTGTGAAGGCATCGGGCCGGCACTCACAATATGCTGAGAAGGTTCTTCTTTTTGTTTGATGATAAGTTTAAACCCTTTTTCCTCAATAGTTACCTCTCCGATGTTCGACTTATTGATTATTTTAATCAATTCCTGAATTTGTTTGAAATCCATCAGAATTTTTTTTAGGTTATCGGTTGGTTAATAATAAACAGGTGGCTAAGATAAGGGAAAAAAATTTACAAGTTGGTGGTTTGTAGTTTGTAATTCGACGCTTAAAATGTCTGGGAAATCTAGGCTAATAAGCAATCAATAAAAAATTTATCCCCCGTATTACAAACTAAAAAACTACAAACTATTCTTTCACTCGCTCAACATAATCTCCTGTTTTCGTATTAATGCGTATCAGCTCTCCTTCATTTACAAAAAGAGGCACATTTATTACCGCACCTGTTTCGAGCGTAGCAGGCTTAAGGGTACGGGTGGCAGTATCACCTTTTACACCAGGGGCGCTATAGGTAACTTTCATTACAATTTTATCAGGCAATTCTACACTCATCGGTAGCTCAGTTTCTGTATTCATCATTACTGACACAGCAGCTCCATCTATTAAAAATTGTGGAGCGTCTATCATATTTTCCTGCACAGCAATCTGTTCAAATGTCTCTGTATCCATAAAATTATAGCCGGTATCATCCTTATATAAAAACTGGTAATCCTTACGCTCTATTCGTACAGGATAAATATTATCGCCGCTGTTCCAGGTTTTCTCAATGCTACGGTTATTGTCTACGCCTTTTAATTTAGCCCACACTTTTGCTGCTGCCCGTGCCGTCTTATTCTCACCAAATTCTATAACAGAGTAAAGACTGCCATCGAGCTTAATAACCATACCGCGACTGATATCTGATGTATTTGCCATATAATGATTCTTATTGCTGCTGGCCCGAGACCAACAACCGG
>JBJXDV010000163.1:0-9185 GCA_046153465.1 Chitinophagaceae bacterium | reverse complement strand
ATATGGAGATTTATTGGAGAATAGGGAAAAGAACAAGGGTACTGAAGGTTTTGTTGCGAAAACCGATGCGGAATTGGAGAAAGAGGCAAGGCAACGGGTACTAAAAATTATGGATAGAACTTTTGACCGACTTTCTGTTAAAGTAACTGAAGATGATCGCTTCAACAACTACCTGAATATTATTACAGAAACAATGGATCCCCATTCTACCTTCTTTCCTCCGGTTGATAAAAGGTATTTCACGGAGCAGATGAGTGGAAAGTTTTTTGGAATTGGCGCTTCGTTGAAAGAAGAAGAAGGAACAATAAAGATTGGTACACTGCTTTCAGGAAGTCCGGCATGGAAATCTGGTCAGGTGCAAGTTGGTGATATCGTTTTAAAAGTTGCCCAGGGTTCTGCTGAGCCAATCGATCTTACTGGTTTTATAACCGAAGATGCCGTAAAAATAATTCGTGGTAAAAAAGGTACTGAAGTGCGCCTTACCTTAAAAAAGAATGATGGCGCAATTAAAGTAGTTTCATTGATAAGAGATGAAATTGTACAAGATGAAACATTTGCACGCAGCGCAGTAATTAATACGTTAAAGGGACGAATTGGTTTTATATACCTTCCTGAGTTTTATGCAGATTTTGATGATCCAAAGGGACCCCGTTGTTCGGAAGATGTTCGTAAAGAAATTATTAAACTCAAGGAACAAAAAGTAGACGGAATAGTAATGGATCTGCGCAATAACGGGGGAGGTTCCTTATATGACGTAGTACAAATGGTTGGTTTATTTATTGAGGGCGGACCTATTGTTCAGGTAAAAGATCGTGATGGAAAGCCACAGATTTATTTTGACCGGGATAAATCAGTTTTATATGATGGGCCTCTTGCCGTAATGGTAAATGAATTCAGTGCATCAGCTTCCGAAATTTTTGCTGCAGCCATTCAGGATTATAATCGTGGAGTTATTATTGGTACCTCTACTTATGGAAAAGGAACCGTACAACGAAATATTGGTCTTGATAAAATAGTAGGTTTCGTAGAGCCCAACAGCGATTTAGGAACGATAAAATTAACGCTTCAAAAATTTTATCGCATAAACGGTGGATCGACACAATTGAGAGGAGTTTCTTCTGATATTAATCTTCCAGATTTATTTGAGTTCTCGAAATATCGCGAAAAAGATAATCCTGAAGCGTTGCCTTGGGACGAAATACAAAAAGCAGATTATACGAATTGGAAATATAGTATAAACCTCGATCCAATAAAAAAAGCCAGTATTGATAGAATCAAACAAGGCAACTCCTTTGCTACTATTCAGAAATATGCACAGTGGAGAGCTGAACAGGATGATAAAATCGCGCCGCTGAGTTTAAAGAAATACCAGGAGGAACAAAAGCAAATAAAGAATTCTGTAAAACAAATTGAATCTTCTATTAAACTAACCACTGAATTGGAGGTATCGGCCCTTCCGGAGGATCTAAAGAAATTCGAATACGATGCCGGTAAATTAGAACGCTTTAAAGAATGGATAAAGCGTTTGCGCACTGATATCTATTTAGACGAATCAGTAAACGTAATTAATGATATGATTATTCAAAAAAATATAGTCTACAATAGCAAGAAATAATTTAGAATCTTTCTTTATTAACCGCTCTTGTTTTTAAGAGCGGTTTTTTTTATTAGCGAAATACGGAAAAGCTGCCTGTTTTTCATCGGGGTATCACCTAAAACCAATTGCCTTTGTAATTGAAGGCCTATTTAGCTTATTTTTGCTGCCGATTTAAACGATTTATGTATATAATTACTTATAATTTCGAACAGAAAGGACTAGAGCCTATTACCTTAACAGATATCGCTCCTGATCAAAGCCTGCTTGAAGTAGCTCTAACCAATAATATTGAATTGCATCATAATTGCGGCGGCGTTTGTGCCTGCAGTACATGTCATATATATGTTGAAGCAGGAGAATCCTATTTGGAAGAACTTACTGATCGGGAAGAAGATTTTATTGACAGAGCAGTAAATCCAAAAATTAATTCAAGACTTGGTTGCCAGTGCGTATTACTCGCTGGTAAAACCGGGCAAATAACCTTAACGGTACCCGATCAAACTCAATTTTTAGGCGAATAAGATTATTATTATGCAATACGAACCTCCTATTAAATGGAACGATTATGAAGATATAGCGCTAAAACTCTATGAGCGGTTTGGGGCAGAATTTACAGAAGGGAAAATTTACCGCATCAGGTTTACCGACTTACTGGAATGGGTACTGCAAATACCAAATTTTATAGGAACCAGGGAAGAAAGTAATGAGGGTCATCTGGAAATGATTCAAAGTACATGGGTATACGAATGGAGAGATAATCAAAAATAATTCAAGTTTCCTTTACGTTAATTTAAGCCATTGAATCTAACTTAACAATCATTGGAATGAATTTATTGGATCAGTTTAAAAAAATTAACACCTTTGTTTTTGATATAGACGGCGTACTTACAGATGGTGCACTGTTTGTTGTTGAAAACAGTCAGCCCGTGCGAAGAATGAATATAAAAGACGGGTATGCTATTCAGCTTGCTATAAAAAAAGGATATAAAATTATTGTTATTTCGGGAAGCGTTTCAGATGCCGTAGTTACCCGGCTTAACGGATTAGGTGTAAAAGATGTATATATGAAAGTAGAAGAAAAGGCTACTCACTTAGATAATATTCTTAAAGAAAATAATACAGACCTGAACGACGTATTGTACATGGGCGATGATCTTCCCGACTATACTGCAATGAAAATAGTTGGATTGCCCTGTTCCCCTGCTGATGCAGCCGCTGAAATTAAAGAGATAGCTAAATACATATCTCCATTAAATGGTGGGCATGGATGTGTACGTGATGTTATTGAAAAAGTATTGAAACTAAATGGCCATTGGCAACACGAAGCGGGTATAGCCAGCCGTTGATTTTTTATCCTTATCTTGTTCGTTCAATTGTTATTTTTAATATCTGCATGAGACTTATTGTAGCATTCTTTCGCCTTGTACGGTCACTTAACCTTTTGTTTATTGCACTTACGCAGTTTCTTTTTCAGTATTGTATTATCAGTCCGGAGTTAACTAAAATCGGCGTACAGCCGCAACTTACTCATTTCTTATTTTTTTTACTGGTGCTTTCATCGGTATTGATAGCAGCAGCAGGATATATTATCAACGATTATTTCGATCTCAATATCGATCGAATCAATAAACCAGAAAAACTGGTGGTTGAAAAAATAATCAAGCGGCGGTGGGCAATTGTGTGGCACCTGGGATTATCGATTGCCGGTATCACATTAAGCTTTTATGTTAGTTGGAAAAATAATTACAATTTCTTATTGGGTTTTGCCAATATCGGTTGCGTTCTTTTATTGTGGGTCTATTCAACCATTTTTAAAAAGAAATTACTTTCTGGTAATATCATTATTTCGTTACTAACCGGCTGGGTTGTTTTAGTATTGTATGTAGCAGAAATGGATCGGTTTTTTTATACTGTTAATAATCCTCCGCTCTCGAATGCGATAGCTAAAATATTTAAGCTTGCAGTATTGTACGGTGGATTCGCCTTCATTATTTCACTTATCCGGGAAGTTATTAAAGACATTGAAGATATGCCGGGCGATGAAAAATACGGCTGCCGAACAATGCCCATTGTATGGGGGCTCAATGTTTCTAAAGTGTTTATTGCCACATGGCTTATAGTTCTTGTAGGTGCACTTATTATTATTCAAATTTATATGCTGCCTTCGGGATGGTGGTTCGCTTTTTTATATATGCTCGTTTTTATTCTTGGCCCCTTACTCTATATTTTCAAAAAATTATTTAATGCACAAAATTCTAAGGATTTCCATATGCTTAGTAATTGGGTAAAGCTGGTAATGATGACAGGGATACTTTCGATACTGTTTTTTAAATTATATGAATAGTAAAATCATATTAGCTTCTCAATCTCCGCGCAGGAAACAACTACTTGAATGGGCAGAGGTTGAATTTGATATCCTGATTCAGTCAACAGACGAATCATTCCCGCCAAATTTGCCTGTTGAATTAATTCCTATTCATATTGCAAGAAACAAAGCATTGGCTATAATCGGTCATTCATCGTTCAAAGTATATAATCCTCCCTTACTTGTTTTAGCAGCCGATACAATTGTAGTATTAGATAGTGTGGTAATTGGTAAGCCCAACAGCAGAGAAGAAGCTATTGAAATTCTCTCAAAGCTGTCAGGAAAAAAACATTCAGTTATAACCGGCGTTGTATTAAGGCTAGAGGGAAGAGAAATTTCATTTTCAGATACAACAACAGTATGGTTTCATTCATTGACCCGGAGTGAAATTGAATTTTATGTAGATCGATACAAGCCTTACGATAAAGCAGGGGCATATGCCATACAAGAATGGATAGGTGTAATTGGTATAAAGCGTATTGAAGGAGACTTTTATAATGTAATGGGATTGCCAGTTAGCCGGGTTATTCAGGCAATTCAGGAATTTAACGATGTAAACTAAGGAAATCCTCATCGTTGAATTTACTCCTTCCATTAATTTTATTGAACGCTATAACCTCAGGGCATAAAACAACGATTGTTTATGACTGAACGTTTATTGCAATTTATTTGGCAGTTCCAGTATTACAATAAAATGGAACTTCAATTGGTCAATGGAGAGCCACTTCAAATAATTCATCCCGGAACATATAATTCAAATCAGGGCCCGGACTTCTCCCAGGCTCGAATTAAAATTGGACATACTGTTTTTGCAGGAACTATCGAGTTACATGTTAGGTCTACCGATTGGCAAAAGCATAATCATGATACTGACAAAAATTACAACAACGTTATTTTACATGTTGTTTGGTTTAATGAAGCAGGAAAGAGAAAAGATATACCAGTGCTGGAACTTCATAATAGGGTTCCAGTATTACTTTTGCAAAAGTATGAGCAATGGATGATACAACCGGTTTCTATTCCGTGTAATCAGCAACTCATTGAGGTCAACGACTTAATTTGGACCAGTTGGAAGGATAGGCTTCTTGCGGAACGACTCTTGAGGAAATCTCACTCGATCCAACAGTATTTATTACAGAACAATCAACATTGGGAAGAAACTTTTTGGTGGCTGCTTGCCCGCCATTTTGGTGCATCAGTAAACGCAATGGCATTTGAAGAAATTGCTAAAAGTATTCCGCTTAAGGTTATGGCAAAAAGCCAAACACAAATTCATCAATTAGAAGCATTATTGTTTGGTCAGGCCGGATTATTAGAAAATAAATTCGACGAAGAATATCCGAATCTTTTACGTGCAGAATACAATTTCCTTAAAACAAAATACAGGCTTCATAAAATTGCCCAGCCTATTTTTTTTCTACGGATGCGACCAATGAATTTTCCAACAATCCGTTTAGCCCAACTTGCTATGACGATTCATCGTTCAACACATTTGTTTTCCCAAATAAAAGAGATCGATTCCCTGGAAACGGTGAAAAAATTGTTTGATATAACTGCAAACGATTATTGGCATTATCATTATGTTTTTGATGAATCGACATCCTGTATGCCCAAAAAGGTAGGCGCTCAACTGTTTAATTCTATTGTGATTAATGTACTATCACCGATGTTATTTACGTATGCTAAACTGAAAGATGAGCCATTGTTAAAAAATAAAGCGTTTCGTTGGATGCAGGAAACGCATGCTGAAAAAAATACAATTACAAATATATTCCTGCAACTTGGTATGATTTCAAAAAATGCCTGCGATTCACAATCCTTCATTGAACTTAAAACGGAATATTGCGATAATAAAAGATGCCTCGACTGCAGTGTTGGCAATGCATTGCTAAAAAATGCAACGATTGTTTAACTCCGTTCATCCCTTAATTTTTTCAGTCGGTAAGAATGTTGTAGCTTTCTTTTCAAACTTCAAAAGAATTGCTATGAGAAAATTATTTATATTCCTTGCAATTGTAATCACTTTTAATAGTACGAATGCCCAGGAAGAGAAACTCGACGTAGATGCTATACAAAAAATACGAAGCCAGGGGCTTTCGAATTCCAAGGTAATGGAACATGCATTTTATCTTACTGATGTAAGCGGCCCAAGGCTAAATAATTCATCAGGTTATTTGCGTGCCGCCAATTGGGCCAGGGATAAATTAGCTGAATATGGATTGGAAGCAAAACTTGAAGCCTGGGGAGATTGGGGGAAGGGTTGGGATCTGCAACGCTCGTATATTGCAATGACTGCACCTTATTACCGGCCCTTGATTGCATTTCCGAAGGCATGGTGTGGAGGTACCAATGGGTTACAGTCGGCAGAAGTAATTATAGTAACAGCAAAAGACTCAATTGAATTGGATGGTTACAAGGGAAAATTAGCCGGCAAAATAATTTTATTGCCCAGATCAGATACCTTACAGCCAATATTTACACCCTATGCTAATCGTTATGACGATGAAGAATTAAAAAAAATGGCTGATTGGGATCCCAAAAATAAACCAGCAACCGATTCATCACGAGGACCAGCTATACGGAGAATACAAACCGTAAATATCAATAAGCTAAAGGAATTCGCGAAGCGTGAAGGCGCTATTGCTATGCTGAGTGCAAGTACCCGTGGCCGTGATGGAACGCTTTTTGTTTCAGGTGGCGGTTCCTATGCGGCAAATGCTCCTGAAAATTTTCTTGATATTATGTTAGCCTATGAGGATTATATGAGTTTGTACCGACTCGCATTCAGTAATATACCTGTAAAATTAGAAGTAGATGTAAAAACAAATTTTAGTACAAAAGATATTAAAGGGTATAATGTGGTGGCTGAAATAAAAGGAACAGATAAAAAATTGAAAGACGAGGTAGTGATAATTGGCGGCCATCTTGATTCCTGGCACGCATCTACCGGCGCTACTGATAATGCGGCAGGTTGTGCAGTAATGATGGAAGTAGTGCGTATACTTAAAGTTGGTGGACTAAAACCCAGGCGAACTATCCGAATCTGTTTATGGGGAGGGGAAGAGCAGGGATTACACGGCTCAAGGAATTATGTACGAAACCATTTATCGGATACCACTACACGCCGTTCGAATAGTGAAGGAGATAAAGTTAGTGCCTATTATAATCTTGATAACGGAACAGGAAAAGTGAGAGGCGTCTATTTGCAGGGTAACGAAGGAGTAAAATCGATTTTTGCAAAATGGCTTGAGCCATTCAGCGATTTAGGGGCAAGCACAATTACATTACAAAATACCGGCGGAACAGATCACCAGGCTTTTGATGGAGTTGGTATCCCTGGTTTTCAATTTATACAGGATGAAATTGAATACAATACCCGAACACATCACACAAATATGGATTCATATGATCATTTGATAGCAGACGATTTAAAGCAAGCAGCAACTATTATTGCGTCTTTTGTTTATCATACTGCCCAACGTGAGGAGAAGATTCCAAGAAAGCCGGCACCAGGGGCCACACAGCAACGTCAGGGATTTTAATGAATTAGAAGGATTGTAATAGGTTTAGGAATTCGAAAATGTTGAAAAAGAAATAGAGCAAAGAGATCAAGGAGAAAAGAGAATACGGTAAAGAGATCGAGGAGAAAAGAGAAAAGAGATCAAAGAGAAAAGAGACAAAAGAGAATGCTGAAAAGAGACGGGGAGAAAGAAGGTGAAAGATTGAATATGTTTTTTTGTATCGTTCTCCTATAATTTATACCGGAATCGGACGACTGCACTCTTTTGTTCACTGGAAGAAATTCGCATTTCGTATCGTTTGCTTCCTGCCGTTATGATCATTAATGAAGTGTTGGGTGGTATTTTGCCAAGGTTATCTGCATACATCATAAACTCATAATCGGTATTCGGAAAAGCAGTAAGAGTTAACGTGAGTGGCTTATCGGTCAGCATTTTTTTATACAATAATAACGTGTTGTTCAAAAAAACCGTTACCGTATCGCCATCAATTTCAGCATTGTCGTACAATTCAATTTTAATATCAGAAGTATCGATCATTATGGTTTGAACCAATTCTTTTTCCCGTTGCTGGAGTTTTAAATTTTTTTGCAAACCGGCCAGGGTATCATTTTGAAAAACATCCACCGGGAATAAGGGAACCATTTCTTTTTCAAGATGAATTTTTCCTGGAGGACAAAAATTGCTGTTACCCATTTCATGCCCCTTCCATTCACCATCAAACGATTGTTTATCCGTCAAAAGCCAGTTTAAATCATACGTTTTTATGCAGGGAATACAATTGGAAGGAACATTAAATTGTACCACTGCATTTTCAATAATGACCATTCTCTTTGTTTGCGGATTGTACCTTCCGGTAAAATTTATTTTAGTGAATCGGTCTTTATCATAATAATTAAATGCATTGCCCATTATGGAATTATCTTTTGCGTAATAGATATGTAATTCTAATCCATATTCGGGATAGCAGCCACCAGAAAGCTGCGTTCTTTTACCTCTCCAAATGCCCGTAAGATTTTGGGCATTGGTTAATTCACCAACAATTAAAAGTATAAAAATGAGGAGAAGGTTTTTGTGCATATAACGAATATCAGGTAAATTACCCGAATCTGTTAAAACTAAAATCTAAATTATTTGAACGGCACAGCGCCATTAGTCTTTTTCGTATTTGAAAATAACTACAGCATTCTTTTGTTCATTTGAAGTAATTCGAACTTCATATTGTTTTGTACCGGCTATCACAACCATTAGGGATGTATTCGGTGGAATTTCACCAAGATTTTCTGCCACCATCACCAGTTCATGGTAGTTATTGGTATCGTCTAATTTAAATTTTACATTAATAGCATTGGTGGTTAGCCGCTGTTTCGAAATAACCAGTTTCTTATCGAGGTATACAGAAACCGTATCATTATCGATGGTTCCATTATCGTAAACATTAATCGAAATTTCATTCGCATTGGTTGTAATGGTTCTTACCACTTCGTTTTCCCTTGTAGCCAAAACCTTTGGAATTACCAGGGGAGTAATTTTTTTATCAATCTTTTTTAGTGTATCAATCACTGCAACTGTGATGTCTTTTGTTTTTGAAGGCGTTATTTTAGGATCTGTTTTTTTAGGAGGAATTGTTGAAACAATATTTTTCTTTGGAGGGATAACAGTATTCTTTTTGATATTTTTTTCAATCGGAGTTGTTTTTTTTGTC
>JBJXDV010000162.1:0-2671 GCA_046153465.1 Chitinophagaceae bacterium | reverse complement strand
GTATGGAGGAAATTTTTATGCTATTGTAGATGTTCAAAAAAATTTTAAGGGACTAGAACATTATTCCGCTGACAAATTAATTAGTTGGGCCCGGGAATTAAGAAAAAATATAAATGAGAAGTATAGTTTTGTACACCCCGACGATGCTACCATCAATGGATGCAGTCATATACTATGGGCAGGTGCAGTAATTGATAAAACCTCCACAGCACGTAACGCCGTTTTTTATGGAGATAAGGCAATTGACAGAAGCCCTTGCGGAACGGGCACCAGTGCGAGAATGGCTCAATGGTATGCAAAAGGTTTGTTGAAGAAAGGAGATCCGTTTATACATGAGAGTATAATTGGCAGTAAATTTATTGGAACAATTGAAGAGGAAACAACGGTTGGTGGAAAGCCAGCTATTCGAGCGGGTATTGAAGGATGGGCAAAGGTTTATGGTTATAATTCAATAAGTATTGATAACGAAAATGATCCCTATGCTTATGGATTTCAGGTTTTATAATTTTTATTATTTGATTCAGAAATTTCAGCTATATGACTTGCCTCTATCTTTATGATTTGGTTTTATCTTTATGACTTGCCCCAATCTTCATAATTTAGTTTGATCTTTATAATTTGGTTTGATCTTTATAATTTGGTTTGATCTTTATAATTTGGTTTGATCTTTATAATTTGGTTTGATCCTTATAATTTGGTTTGATTTTTATAGTTTGGCTTGATTTTTATGAATTGCCCCGATCTTTAGATCGGGGAAACAGTGTTATTAGTTCTATTTCTTAACTATTCTGAATACATACGATTATTATGAATAAAAAAATGGTGCTAGTAAAAGTATATATCCTCTTTTTTTCAACAGTTTTTTCTCAACAAAATAATACCCTTTGGTTTAATGAACCAGCCCGGGTATTTGAAGAGGCGTTTCCATTGGGAAATGGTAGAATGGGCGCAATGGTATACGGCGGAACAATCAAAGAAAGAATTTCATTAAATGAATGTACGTTTTGGGCTGGAGGGCCGGTAAGCCCTGATATGAATCCAACTGCTAAAAATTATTTGCCCATTGTACGTGATGCTTTGTTTAAAGAAGATTATAAAGCTGCCGATAGTTTGATGCATTTTATGCAGGGTAAATTTTCTGATTCTTATGCGCCAATTGGAAATCTTATGATTGATTTGGGGCATAATGAAATTACCGCGTATAAAAGAGAATTGAATATTCAGGAAGCAATTTCCACAGTTCAATATAAATTTAATAATACTTTATTTATACGGGAAACCTTTGTTTCTTTTCCTGCACAGGTAATAGTAATAAAGTTAACGGCAAAGGGGAATGAAAAATTATCATTTTCCCTTTATGCAAACAGCTTACTTCAATATCGTGTACAAACAAACGAAAAAAAATTAATATTTAGCGGTATTGCCCCTTCGAGAGCAGAACCGAGCTATCGGGGTAATATGCCGAACGCTGTGCAGTATGACCCTGTAAACAGTATGCGGTTTTCTGTAATGGCGACAATAAAGGAAACAGATGGAACGGTCGGTGAAACAGATACTTCTCTTACTGTTCAGGGCGCAACTTCTGCGATCGTTCTAGTCTCTATCGCTACAAGTTTTAATGGTTTCGATAAAAATCCGGGAATTAATGGAAAAGATGAGCAGGCAATCGCAAAAAGGAATCTCGCAAATGCGTTGGGCCAAGGCTTTAAAAAAATTAAACAACAACATATCGCCGATTTTAGAAAGTATTTTGACAGAGTATCACTTGATCTAGGTTCATCGGATAATAATAAATTGCCGGTTAATGAGCGATTGAAAAAATTTAGTGCCGGTGAAAAGGATAATGAGTTAACGGCTCTGTACTTTCAATTTGGAAGATATTTAATAATTAGTGCGTCCAGAACAAAGGAGGTACCTATGAATCTTCAGGGAATTTGGAACGAACAGGTGCGGCCACCGTGGAGCAGTAATTACACTACGAATATCAATACTGAAATGAATTACTGGCCGGTAGAAGTCACCAATCTATCGGAGTTTCATCAGCCCTTATTACAGTTTATTGGAAATCTTGAAAAAAATGGAAGAGTAACAGCTAAAAATTATTATAACTGTAATGGTTGGGTGCTGCACCACAATTCGGATATATGGGCGATGACGAATCCTGTTGGCGATTTCGGTCAGGGGGATCCGGTATGGGCCAATTGGATCATGGGCGCAGCGTGGATCAGTTCGCATTTATGGGAGCATTTCTCTTTTACCAGGGATACAAATTTTCTTCGCAACCAAGCCTACCCACTTTTAAAAGGTGCTGCTGTGTTTTGTACAGAATTTCTTACTAAAGATAAGAATGGCCGGTTAGTAACTGCGCCATCAACTTCACCCGAAAATAATTATATAAGTAATAACGGATACAACGGAGCAACGCTCTATGGCGGAACAGCCGACCTTGCTATGATTCGGGAATTGTATTATATCGTTATCGAGTCTGCTCGAATCTTAAATATCGATGAAAACTTTCGGAAACAGGTAGAAAAGTCACTTAGCGAATTGCATCCCTATACAATTGGAAAAAAAGGAAATCTCCAGGAATGGTACTATGATTGGGAAGATAGTGATCCTTTACATCGGCATATCTCACATCTGTTTGGAAATTATCCGGGAAGATCCATTA
>JBJXDV010000161.1:0-2545 GCA_046153465.1 Chitinophagaceae bacterium | reverse complement strand
TTTCTTACTATCAAAGATTATCGCGAAGACGATGAGCGGCGACGCATAGTACTTTGTTATTGGGCGGTGCTTCCAGAGTAAACCGCCTGGGTGAATCAACAACCATATTATTGGTACGACAACTTATTTTTGTGAACAGATTCGCAGCGCAAACCGCTGCCGCAGGCCATTGTATAAAGCCATATTATTTAAGAAAGATTTTCTAGCTCAATACATTCTTTACTCTCGTAGCCATTACTAAACATCTTAAATACGGTTCTCCTGTAAAAGCAAGCGAAGTAAATAAGTAATTACTTGTAGTAATTTAATTACTCCTTGTAGTATTTATTTTACATGGATTTTTAGAAATAATTTCATCGATTTATATTAACCGCTCGGCGATTGATTTGTATCATTAAGCGAATTTTTAATTTTTGTCAGCGATAATTTGTTCTCTTTGTTCTGGAAGTGTTTATGGTTAATTCCGGGCAAGGCTTCAATGAGTAGTAAGTTAGGATAGTCATTGGATGTCTATTCAACAACATCCAACGGATACTCATTGAACGCCCCGGAAAATAAAGGAAGTTATAATTAGTAGTACTTTATATAAATGTGTAATTATTGCAAGCTAACATCTTCTGCCCCCTAACCTTATTCCCTATGTTAATTTTAGAAACCTCTGTGAAGAGGTTTTTATCGTTTAATACGTAGCCAGTCTTTATAAAGCTGGCTAATTATCATAAAGGCACATACAAGGAATACAGCCTAACACTAAGTTCCCTCATCCCTGGCAGACAAACAATTGGAATACGTCCCGCATCTATGAGTTCCTCTGCAATTGAAATAAAACTGAACACAGTATTTATGATCACAACCTCTTTCTGAATAAGTAATTGGTAGAGAAGAATAATTTTTTCTTAAGGAAAACTTTTTTGTTAAAGCGTTGCAAATCAATAGAAATAGTATTTATACTACAGAAAATACGGTATTTTGTACGAGAAAATGCGTTTAAAATTTGCAAGTAAAAAAACTTAGTATTATGTTTGTTTCAGAATCGAACTAATCCTAAGAAAGCAACGTAAATCCGACCCCTGAAACACATCCCTAAACACGGAATATTACTTTCCGGTTTGTTTCATCCCTTACAAATTGTCGGTTGCATTGTAATCTCAGGTATCGTTCATCAAACCGTACTCATAAATCAAGAACCCTAAACTGAACAGTATGAAAACAATTTTACCCGTCTCTCAATTTGTACTAAAAACTTTACTTTTTTTTGTAATTGTAACTACAGCAAAATCGGCGTATGCTCAACCCGTTCCTGAGCTTGTTTTTAACAATCCCGTTATTAAATCAGGCATTGACGGCCAGGATGGTACTATATACCGTTTCAGTAATGTTGCGTCAGGCATTGATGCAGAAGTCAAGATCGTTTCACGTTCCGGCAACGGAGTAGTATTAACTAATATTGATACCACAGGCACTGGCTATGATAAGGCATTTCAACCTGTGGTTGGGATACCTGGTACTGTACCTGCTAATATGAATTGGCAGATGAATTTTAATCTTACTTTTTTCGAAAGCGGAACAACCAAAAAAACAAAACTTGCACGTTTTAATGTAGCAGGCTATGATTTTGACGGAGACGGAATTGGCTTATCTGAGTGGGTTCAGATGAACAGGGCTTCAGCAGTCGAACTCCAAGAATCATCAACTCTTAACTATACCATATTAAACAGCTATGGTTCAGAAGCGGATTACAAAGTGTCCGGCACCACATTTAACCTTCCGGGTATTAATATTGCTGAAATGAACGCAATGGCATTATTTACTTACCGGTACAAAGATAGTTTTGACTTTTCAATAGGTGCACAAACCAATGCTGCCTCTTCTGCAGAAGGTATGCGAACCGTTTCATTTTTAATGAAGCAATTCAGCATGTTCACGCTGCCGGTAAAACTTGTTTCTTTTTCGGCTGTACTTAATAATTTCAAAACAGAATTGGCCTGGAAAACAAGTGCTGAAATGAATTTGAGCCATTTTTTAATAGAAAAAAGTGTGAATGGGATAAACTATACCAGCGCTGGCTTAGTTCGTGCCAATGGCAGTCAATCGGTTTCCACCTCTTATACCTTTTCAGATCCTCTTGTTGCGGAACAGGATGTTATAGTTTATTACAGGCTCCGTTCAGTTGATTTGGACGGTCGCAGTGAACTTTCAGAAACAAGAATCATCCGCGTAAATAAAAAATCGCAAAATGCTTTTTTGGTAACCGCATATCCTAATCCGGTAATAAATGAATTGCGTGTAACCATACCAGCGGGCTGGCAGGGAAAAAAATCTGTGTATGAAGTAATTACATTTTCAGGACAAATAGTGCAGCGAATGGAAAGTGCCAATAGCAGCCAGACTGAACTGCTGAATGTAAATAGCCTTACTGCAGGTCTTTATATACTGCGGGTTAGCTGTGAGGGACAAACTGCAAAACAGCAGATAATGAAAAATTAAGCATAGTAAAAAATATAGTAAAAGCCCGGCAATCGCCGGGCTTTTACTATTTATTACA
>JBJXDV010000160.1:0-3257 GCA_046153465.1 Chitinophagaceae bacterium | reverse complement strand
TTTTATAAAAGAGCTATACAGGTATATGAGCACAACAAATGGGAAGAAAAAGATGGTAAAGTTTTTATTAACGGACTTGAGTCGGCCAACTATACATTTAAAATGAATTATTATTGGATGATGGGCGACAATCGGCATCGTTCACAAGACAGTCGTTTTTGGGGATTTGTTCCAGAGGATCATATAGTAGGAGAGGCGGGTATGATTTGGATGAGTTGGGAGGGAGGCCCGCGATGGAAACGCTTCTTTAACATCATTCATTAATAGCGCTTCTATTTAAAAACTCTATCGTTAAACGAGGCTGTTTAAAGTTATTGTAAATATGTTATCCCGCAACGATACACAGAAGCAAAGCTTTTCTTTGATATACCTTTTTTGCGCCATATCCTCTTTGCGGGAACTTATCTGTCTTTTCAGACAGTCTCATTTTTTAAGATAATAAAATGATGAGTAAAAAAGAATATCATTTTTCGTTCGATGAGTATAGTTCTTCCAATGAATTAACAAGCCCCGACGCTGCATTGTTAGAACAGGCAAGATTGATCACCAATAATGCATATGCCCCCTATTCTAAATTTTTAGTAGGAGCTGTTGCTATACTTGCCAACGGGAAAATTATTGCCGGAACCAACCAGGAAAATGCATCCTACCCCGTAGGTTTATGTGCGGAAAGATCGCTGATGGCTACAGCAGGTACGCAATTCCCGGGTGTTGCAATCGAAACCATGGCGATCAGTTATCGAAATGCTACTAACAATGGGCATTACCCGATTTCGCCTTGTGGCATGTGTCGGCAGGCATTGCAAGAGTTTGAGGAAAGAACCCAGCATCCTATTCGATTAATCCTGGCAGGACTTCAGGGAGCTGTATTCATTATCGAAAAATCTAGCCAGCTTCTACCTTTAGCTTTCACAGGAAAGGAATTGTTGAAATAAAGTTCAACCATAGGACCTGTTAATATTGCTTTAAAAATATCGATATTGGTTTCTTTCCGGTTATAAGAAAACTAAATTCACTATTAACTAGCCTCCGGAATTATGTCAAATCGTTTCCTAAAGCTGATAACTCTCTCGATACTTCCATTTTTTTCGCTGAAAAGTGTTGCGCAGCAATTTGAATTTTTGCCATCTTTTGATTCTGTTTCCTCCAATAGTTTTTTTTATTTGGCTGGTAAGGTGGGGAAAAATAACCTGGTTATTAAGGCTCGATCAAACGACTTACCTCAAGTAATGGTATGCGATAGTAGTGGAATAGTAATCGAACAAAAAACGCTACCAGTATCTCAACTTTCTCCAAAGGCATCTATCGCATTTTCTATTTCAGGCGATAAGTGCACGGTAATTATTCAACATCCAAAAGATTCGTTTTTACATCTTGGAATGATTCAGATAGATGAACGTGGTGATTTAATCAACCCCTATACCGTACTCGATTCAACAATAGTTCAAACGGATAATGCCAGTATTTTCTATCAATTGTATAACAAGAGCGAACAAGAAAATATATTATTGTATCGGATGATATTTGACGCAGATGAAAATAAGTTGGCGTTCGATTATATAGCCATTAACACAAGAGGTGAGAAAGAAACTAAAAAAACACACTATTTACCTTTTAATGATCAGGAAGAGGAGGTGATACCAGTTTATAGGAATGATGATAAGAACATTGTTGTTGGCATTTATGATAAGTTGCCAAACAAATTAAGTGACTACGCGCTGACGCTTTATAGGTTTCAAATTGGATCGGATAATTTTGAATCTAAAGTCATCAATTATAAGAAGAAGCAACCTAATCAGCCTTTTTTTGTGAGGGGTTCTGCAATGGCAACTATTCGAATCGGGTCCTTATATAAAGATTCGAAAGAGGATAAATACCTGGGTGTGATACTTGCTTCTGTAATTATCAAAAAAGAAAAGATGGACGCTTCTTTGAGTGAACTTCCTTTTTCAAAAGATTTAATGAGCCAGCTATATCGGAGCAAGAAAAATCTGAGCGGTATAAGAAAGCTGGATAGTAGCCTGCTAATTATTCAAAATAGTAGTTGGTCTGAAAAGGAAAATAGCTTGTTACTATTTATTGAAAAAAGTCACTATAAGCAAATGCGGGTACGGGATTTACCGTTAGAGTATGAACCTTCTTTGGGCTCGAACGCTAATATTGGTACTAACACCAACGGAGGAAGCAATAGTAGTCCATCGATGCAGTTCGATGCAATTCGTTATAGGGAAAATGTTCTTGAAATGGCAAGGAACCCTAACCCTAATGGAATATATTATGATCCTACCCAATATTTGGGTGCTGGTAATTCATCGCCTCAAACTCCTTTCAGCGGTGGTTTTGACCTCCCATTTTACGATACTCCAAAAGAGGTGGTTATGGTACAGGAGCAATATCTTTTTCAACAAAAAGGAAAAAGCATTCAGTCTGTTGTTGGAAAATTGACTTCAATATTTCCTGAAAAACAGTTGAGTTTATCGACGTCTTCTTTTGTAACCGCTGACGAACACATTCTATTGGCCTACGAATATCCTACGAATGGACGTTTTATTATTCAGTCGTTAAGTACCAACCGGGCGCCTGCAAATTACATAGTTGGTTACCCTGTTGAAAATACCCTTTTTTACAACGGACAAATCAGGCATGCCGGCAAAAGAAAGCTGGTTACTTTTTATGTTAACGGCAGTACAAATAGGATAGGGCTGGCTGTTATTAGCTTGTTGTGATTTAAGCAAACGCAAATTATTTTTTTGTCATCTCCAAAATTGCTATTTCGCCTTTAAATAGAGTCAAAAGCGAATCGTTTGTAATGGAATAAGACGTTACTTCCTTTAAACGTTGGATAAAAATTGATTCTCCTTCGCCGGTACAAAAACGATTTGTGATGGATATCGGTTCCATAAATCTTATAGCAAAACCTTCTTTATCGAGCTTTCCTGAAAATGAATTACATCCTGTATAGCCGCTTGCTAATTTTTTTTCCAGGTCAAAAACAATGACGGGATTTTTTTTAGGGTATAATTTTTCAAAAGCAATTGAATTTCCTGGTATTGCTTTTAGTTGCCATGTTCCCTCCAACGTAGTACTGTCTTTCATAGGTGTGTGGTAAGTTGTGCTTTGAGTAGTGGAACTTTTACAGGATAATAAAAAGATAATAACTATCAATATGGTACCTTGTGGTTTTTTAATTTTTATCATTTCTATATTGGGTTAATTGCTTCTATTCGTTGACTATCATAAAACTTATTCAAATCTTA
>JBJXDV010000159.1:0-11434 GCA_046153465.1 Chitinophagaceae bacterium | reverse complement strand
GCTTCTGCATAGGGATCTTCCACATCAACCTGGATATTAAACGTAATCAATTCCTTTACCGTATCAATTATTTTTGAGTTGCGGATATCGCTTACGTTCTCCTTAAAGGTTACTCCCTTTACCAATACTTTTGGTTCATTTGAATTTCGAAGCACATGAGTAATCACTTTGCGTGCAACATATTTGGCCATATCATCATTAATATAGCGGCAGGAAGAAATCACTTTAGAATCGAAACCCAGGGCCGCTGCTTTATACGTAAGATAGTAGGGATCTACACCTACACAATGACCTCCCACCAATCCTGGTTGAAATTTTAAAAAGTTCCATTTAGTGGACGCTGCATCCAGCACATCAAAGGTATTAATTCCCATTTTATCGAACATGATCGATAATTCATTCATCAAACCAATATTCAAGTCTCTCTGTGTATTTTCAATAATTTTAGCAGCCTCTGCTACTTTTATAGAAGTAGCTCTATAAACACCAGCCATTACCACCAATTCATAGACTTTTGCAATTTCGACTAAGGATTCAGGATCGCATCCCGAAACTACTTTAATTATATTTGCAAGTGTATGAATTTTATCGCCCGGATTAATTCGCTCCGGAGAATAACCAATCTTAAAATCAATGATCCCTATTAACCCGCTTACCGATTCTAGAACAGGCAAACAGTCTTCTTCCGTACAACCAGGATATACCGTAGATTCAAACACTACATAATCTCCTTTCTTCAATACTTTTCCGATGGTACTTGAAGCACCCAGCACCGGGCGAAGATCGGGAACATTGTGTTGATCTACCGGTGTAGGTACAGCGACAATAAAAAAACTTGCTTCTCTTAATACATCAAGTGAATCAGTAAATACAATATCACAATTTTCGAAATCCTTTTTTTCTAACTCATTACTGGGATCAATCTGATTATTCATCATTGCAACCCGCTTGCTGTTAATGTCGAAACCAATAACGGAAATTTTCTTTGCAAATTCCAAGGCTATAGGTAGTCCCACATATCCTAATCCGATTACAGCGAGTTTGGCTTTTTTTTCTAACAGTTCCTTATACATTTTTCTCTGGAAATTGAAAATAAAAGATCAGGTTGATTTGTTAACCAGGGTACAGAAAAAAATGTTTTACTTATTACTTATAAATTCTTTTGGTTGCTTAATCAATTCGGCAGGAGGTAAAGACCTAAAATAATCATACGTGATTTTTAATCCTTCTTTTCGATTAACCTTTGGTTGCCATCCCAATAAAGTTTTGGCACGGGTAATGTCAGGTTTTCTCTGCTTAGGATCATCAACCGGCAATGGCTTATAAACAATTTTCTGTTTCGTTCCTGTTAATGCAATAATTTCTTCTGCAAAGTCTTTCAACGAAATTTCATCCGGATTTCCAATATTGATGGGCATGTGCTGATCACTCAAAAGTAAACGGTATATACCTTCAACCAAATCATCAACGTAGCAAAAAGATCTTGTTTGACTTCCATCTCCAAATACTGTTAAGTCTTCGCCTCGCAATGCTTGTCCAATAAATGCGGGTAATGCGCGTCCATCATTAAGACGCATTCTTGGGCCGTAGGTATTAAAAATTCTAATAATCCTTGTTTCTAATCCATGAAAAGTATGATAAGCCATAGTCATTGCTTCCTGAAAACGTTTTGCTTCATCATACACACCACGAGGGCCAATAGGATTTACATTACCCCAATAATCTTCATTTTGAGGATGGACCATTGGATCTCCATAAATTTCAGAAGTAGAGGCAACGAGTATGCGCGCATTTTTGGCTTTTGCTAAGCCGAGACAATTGTGCGTACCGAGCGAACCGACTTTTAAAGTTTGAATTGGTATTTTGAGATAATCGATCGGACTGGCAGGAGACGCAAAATGGAGAATATAGCGAAGCTCACCCGGTACATGAATGAATTTAGATACATCATGATGATAAAATTCGAATTGTTGTAGTTTGAATAAATGTTCGATATTACGAAGATCGCCGGTAATCAGATTATCCATTGCTACCACGTGAAATCCTTCCTTAATTAACCGATCGCATAAATGCGAACCTAAAAAACCGGCAGCGCCGGTAACTAAAACTCTTTCTTTGCCCATGCTTTATTATTTGTGATGCGATCCGTTAGTTGGAATTGCGGTTGCTCTTCCAACACTTTCATAAAAAAATCCTAAGTCTTTGATTGCTTCTGTATCAAATAAGTTTCTGCCGTCAAAGATCACTTTATTTTTCATCAATTTTACAATCTTCAGAAAATCCGGTGTACGAAACTCATTCCATTCGGTGGAAATTACCAATGCATCAGCTTTATTTAAGCATTCGTATTGTGTTTCAGTATACTCAATTTTATTACCAATCAGTTTTTTAATGTTACTCATAGCCTCGGGGTCGAATGCGCAAATAGTAGCTCCGGCACTTACCAATGCGTCAATCATATACAATGAGGGCGCTTCCCTAATATCATCTGTATTAGGCTTAAAAGCAAGGCCCCACATTGCAAACCGTTTTCCCTTTAAGTCATTGCCAAAATATTTATTGATTTTCGGCATGAGGTGAAGTTTCATCTTCTCGTTCACTTCCATAACTGCATTCAGTATCTTAAAATCATAATTGACTTCACTTGAAGATTTGGCCAGAGCCTGAACATCTTTTGGAAAACAACTTCCGCCATAGCCGATTCCTGGAAATAAAAAACGTTTGCCTATTCGGTCATCACTACCTATTCCCTTACGCACCATATCTACATCTGCTCCCAGGCGCTCGCAAAGCTGGGCAATTTCATTCATAAAGGTAATTTTGGTAGCCAGGAACGAATTGGCAGCGTACTTCGTTAGCTCGGCAGAACGAAGATCCATATATAAAATTGGATTGCCCGACCTGACAAAAGGCGCATACAACTCTCCCATTACTTTTTTTGCTTTTTCTGACGATGCTCCGATAACCACACGATCGGGCTTTAGGAAATCTTCTACAGCTACTCCTTCCCGTAAGAATTCAGGATTAGACACCACGTCAAATTCAATTTTACAATTCTTTGCTATAGCAGCATGTACTTTTTCGGCTGTACCAACCGGTACGGTACTTTTATCCACAATTACTTTATAGTCGCTTAATAAACCACCAAGATCTGCGGCTACTCCAAGAATGTACTTTAGATCAGCCGATCCATCTTCCCCTGGTGGCGTAGGAAGTGCGAGGAATATAATTCTGGCATCTTTAATTCCTTCAGCAAGATTAGTCGTAAAAAAAAGGCGCTCTTCCCGTTGGTTACGAAGAAAAATTTTCTCCAGTCCGGGTTCATAAATTGTAACCTGCCCACCATTCAGCTTGTCAATTTTTTCGCGATCGATATCAATGCAGGTAACAGTATTACCCGTTTCGGCAAAACAGGTTCCGGTAACTAATCCAACGTATCCTGTTCCAACAACAGCAATTTTCATGTTTTTAAAAAGTTTTATTAAGGGTTTGGGCTCGCTTGGGTTTTATGAAAAATTATTTCGAACAAAACTCAATTACTTTTTCTTTTATCCACTTCAATTGCTCCTCTTCTAATTCTGTGTGCATCGGCAACGAAATTACACGTTCCGTTAACCAGTCGGTAGTTTTCAATATAAAGTTGTTTCCACCAAATGCATCAAACATTTTTTGACGATGAGCAGGAACGGGATAATAAATCATAGAGGGAATCTGACAACCCGCCAGGAATTCATTCAATCCGTTCCTATCTACTCCATCCAGAATTAGCGTGTACTGATGAAAAACATGATTGCTGTAAGAAGCCCGAAAAGGGGTGCTGATTTTAGGATGATTGGCAAAAGCGCTATCGTAATAATCTGCGGCCTTTCTTCGTGCATTATTATAAGCATCGAGGTTCTTCAATTTTATGTTCAATACCGCCGCTTGAATTGTATCCAACCGGCTATTGCAACCCACTAAGTCATGGTAATATTTTCTACTTTGACCATGGTTTGCAATCATTCTTAACCTGTTAGCTAACGAATCATCATCTGTGAATATTGCGCCACCATCCCCATAACACCCTAAATTTTTACTTGGAAAGAAAGAAGTTGTTCCAATAGTTCCAATAGTTCCGGTCTTTTTTATGGTACCATCTGCAAACTTGAAATCAGCACCGATCGCCTGTGCATTATCCTCTATAACAAATAAATTATTTTTTGCTGCTATCTTCATTATCGCTTCCATATTGGCCGCCTGGCCATACAAATGAACAGGAACAATGGCTTTTGTTTTGGAAGTAATCGCCATTTCAATAGCTAAAGGATCAACACAAAAAGTTTTGGGATCAACTTCTACAAAAACTGGCTTTAAGCCTAACAGAGCAATCACTTCAGTAGTTGCAACATAAGTAAAAGAAGGGGTAATTATTTCATCGCCAGGTTTTAAATCCAGCGCCATCATCGCAATCTGAAGAGCATCTGTACCATTAGCACAAGGAATAACATGCTTTACATTGAGATATACCGAAAGATCAGAGGCGAAATCCTGTACAGCTTTGCCATTAATGAAAGCTGCTCTTTCCAAGACTTCCTGCAATGCTTCGTTCACTTCTGACTTTATTTTTGCATATTGCTTCTTTAAGTCAACCATCTGTATTGGATCCATTCAAGTATTGTTTTAGATCAAAAGGGGCACAAAGTTAATCCGAAAATGTGGTTTTTGCAATGCCTGTATGTGGTATTTCCTATGATATTAATGATTGATTATACATTTGTTTATTAATAAATAATATTGAGTGCAACTATTATTCTACTCATTCTTTCTCGTATTGTACCGCTTGGGAATTAGTCTGGCTTCGGGTTTTAATAGCAAGGCAAGGAGCTGGATAACTGGACGAAAATTTATTTTTACCCATTTAAAGGAGTCCATTGGGCAAAATAATGCGCCTCTTATTTGGATGCATTGCGCTTCGCTCGGCGAATTTGAACAAGGGCGGCCTTTGTTAGAGGCCATTCGAAAAAAATATCCCTCGTACAAATTATTAGTTACCTTTTTTTCACCTTCCGGGTTTGACATAATAAGAAGTTACAAAGGGGTAGATTATATTTTTTACTTACCTCTTGATTCAAAAAAAAATGCAAGAAAATTTTTGGAGATAACAGAACCCAAGCTAGTACTCTGGATCAAATATGATTACTGGTATTTTTACTTATCTACACTGAAACAAAAAAATATTCCTACCCTTCTCATTTCAGGAACATTTAGGATTGAACAGCCTTTTTTTAAATGGTACGGAAAACTACATATTAGCATGCTCGATTGCTTCAAACAAATTTTTGTTCAAACTCAAGCCTCCATTGAATTACTTAAGAGTATAGGGTTCAGTCAAAACATTATTGCTAGTGGCGATACCCGTTTTGATCGGGTTTTAGAGATCGCTTCCAAGTTTGAACCCATTGAAGGGCTCAACAATTTTTGCAAAGATCATCTTGTGGTTGTTGCAGGAAGCACCTGGATAGAAGATGAAGAAGAACTAGATCATTACGCAAACTCCTATACGAATATCAAATTTATTATTGCCCCTCACGAAGTTTCAGAACTGCGGCTGAAAGAAATAGAAAAACTATTTACCCGCTGTGTAAGATATTCAGAAATAATAAGAGCCAATGGCCCAATAGCAATTACACCAGTAGTTCGAACCGAAACTTTACAAATAGAAAGCCGGGATATAAATAAAAACAATCCTGCCGGCAACTCAAATGTTCTTCTCATCGATAATATTGGAATGCTTTCACGACTATACAGGTACGCAACCATTGCCTATATAGGGGGAGGCTTTGGAAACGATGGCGTTCACAACGTATTGGAGGCGGCAGTGTATGGCAAGCCGGTGATTTTTGGACCTGTATACGAAAAATATAAAGAAGCCATTGAATTGCTGGAAGCGGGTGCAGCCTATTCAATTGAAACTGCCCTCGAACTGGAAGAATTAATGAACAACATGCTTTCTGACGAAGAATGGTTGAAGGAAAGCGGCAATGTGGCAAGAAATTATGTACGCGAAAAAGCAGGAGCAACAGAAGTTATTATGAATTATATTCATGAAAATCGCCTTTTAACCAGTTGATAAAATTGACGGGTACAATCTTTACTATCTTCCCACCCTAGTTTTACTTTTAATTCCCGCTCAATCCAATACTCAGCCTCCGGAAAAATTCGAAAGCTATTAATCGTCTTTATACTTCGTTCGTACATCGTTTCATCGCCCCTAAACAACTCGCTTATAAATACAAATCGATCATTGATTCCAATTGCTTTTTTTAGATCTCTGACAGGTGAATCATTCAGCAAATGACCAACTTCCACGATGTTTGCTTTTAACTTATCATTAAGAGAAGATTCAGCCTTTGCCATACTTTCATTCAATTCTTTCCCATTTGATTGATGAGAAAGAGTAGGAATTTCAGTCATGGGATCAAACAGCCACCCATTCTGATCTTGTTTTTTTGACATCCCATTTGCCCCATTTTTTTCAGGAAAAACAGGCATTGATTCATCAATTAAACCATTATCCGGATGAGAAGTTCTTTCAATAGCCCGACTCCCGGAAGGCATCACAACGGAAACCTTAGCAGTGCCCAAAGCCTTGCCAGTAGAGTAAAGCAGCCTGCTTAACTCACCTTCAATTTGCTGTGTTGTTTGCAATAATTGAAGAGGAAGAGCATTTTGTGCAAATTCTTCTTTTAATTTGCTAATAAGTTCAGCTAATCGATCCATTGTTAAGGCTGGCTTTGATGAGAAATTCCATTTAATTCTAAAATTAAACAATTTTCATTCCGTTTTATTGTAGAAATGTTTATTGAACCAAATATATCAGGAGAAAGAAGAGGCTGGATTGAAGTCGTATGTGGTTCCATGTTCAGTGGAAAAACGGAAGAATTGATTCGTCGCCTTAAAAGAGCAAAAATTGCCAACCTTAGCGTTGAAATCTTTAAACCTAAGATTGACAATCGTTACGACGAAAAGAAAATTGTATCACATGATGAAAATGAATTTATCTCTACCCCTATTGATAATTCTCAAACCATTTTATTATTAGCAAACCAGGTAGATGTAGTTGGTATTGACGAGGCTCAATTTTTCGACGATCAATTACCGGAAGTATGCGAGCAATTAGCAATGCGTGGTATCCGCGTGATTGTTGCGGGCCTTGATATGGATTATCTTCGTAACCCTTTTGGGCAAATGCCCAACCTGCTTGCAAAGGCTGATTTCATTACTAAGTTGCATGCAATTTGTATGAAATGTGGAAATATTGCTAACTATTCGTTCCGAAAATCCGCAGAGGAGAGACAGGTGGTATTGGGAGAAAAAGATATTTATGAACCGAGGTGCCGAACCTGTTATCATCGTTTAGATTAACCCTTTGACAAGCCTTCGCCATATCATCGCGCTCCTGAAAAAAGATTTGCTGCTGGAGATAAGACAACAATATACTTTCTATGGAATTGTATTGTATGTTGCCTCAACCATCTTTGTATTGTATCTATCGATGGGCCAACCCGAAGAAAAAGTATGGAATGGATTATTCTGGATGATACAATTATTTATTTGTATAAACGCCGTTGCTAAAAGTTTTTTGCAAGAGAGCAGAGGACGAATGCTGTATTTCTATGCTGTTTCCGGTGCAAAAGACTTTATAATATCCAAACTGATCTTTAATGCAGCATTAATGATTGTTATGAGTTTGGTAAGCCTTCTGTTGTTTCAGGTTTTATTGGGTAATCCTCTTCAAAATCCTTTAAAGTTTGCGGGCCTTGTTTGTTTAGGTGGTTGCAGTCTTAGTTTTGTATTTACTTTTTTAGCTGCAATTGCAGCAAGGGCGCAGCAAAACGCAGCAATAATGGCAATTTTGGGTTTCCCTCTAATTACCCCACAGATATTATTGCTGATGAGACTTTCAACCATTGCTTTTTCTGATGTAGTACAAGGAGGATGGGGGCAAATGATTCTTCTTTTATCGGGATTAGATATCTTAATAATAACTTTATCAGTGATCCTTTTTCCTTTTTTATGGAAAGACTAATGTTCATCTAACGGATAAAATCGCTAATTGAGCAAAACCGACTTTATTACTACTATTCAAACGATAGGTGGTTATTGTCAATAGTATCTATTACGTGCATTTTAGATTGATTAATATTTTCAAAAAGACAATTTGCATAGGAACCATTTTGGAACTATCCTTCTCTTTCCCCTAATTTTGCATCATCCATTTGTTTTAGATTATTCATTAAGAAATATAATCCATCTACAATCGTATGCAGAAACACTGGTGGAAATTACTCAGCATTGTGTTGCTTTTTTATACATTTATTGCTGGCTTCCTGGTAAAACTTCCTTATGAAGTAGCGTATGAACAAAGCAATATGTTTGAAAGTATGCGTAATTTTTTCTTTCATGTACCCATGTGGTTTGGACAAATGGCCATCATCACTGTTTCATTAGTGTATTCAATAAAATATCTTAGCAACCCCATTCCCAAAAACGATCGTTACGCTACAGAATTTGCAAGAACTGGTACGTTAATGGGATCACTTGGATTAATAACAGGAGCTATATGGGCAAATTTTACCTGGGGTGCACCGTGGAATAATGACCCCAAACAAATTGGCGCAGCCATTGCTATCCTCACCTATCTCGCCTATTTTGTTTTGAGGAATTCTATTTCCGATATCGATAAGCGTGGAAGAATAGCCGCTGTATACAATATTTTTGCTTATTTTATTTATATACCTATGGTAATGATCTTACCGAGGATGGTAGAATCACTTCATCCTGGAGGAAAAGGGGTGGAAGGTAATCCAGGACTAAGTGGAAGCAGCCTTGATCCAGCAATGCGTATTATATTTTGGCCCGCGGTAATTGGATGGGTGTTACTGGGAGTTTGGATCAGCACCCTTAAAATACGAGTAAAAACATTGGAAGAGAAAATCCTCACAACCTAACACTAACTATGAAGCAACTATTTACCGTTACTATTTTTTTGCTGGCATTTGTAACTACTCATGCACAGGTTATCGATAAAACAAAAGAAGCAACCGGTTTACGTGCTGATGGAAAAATTTGGGTAGTAATGGCTGTTTGCCTAACGATATTAACCGGGCTTTTTATTTACGTGATAAGTCTTGACCGAAAGATTGCAAAATTGGAGAAAGGTAAATAGTGCTTGGGTTAACGAATACGATTAATCGCTTATAGCCAGTGAATTGATATGGTTTAACACAATTGAGTTCAAAAACAATCGTTGTTAGATTTGCTGTAATAAAATCTCAATTCGCTCGTAACGATCGGCTTGTTATTATTTGAAAAATAAAAATCAGTATCACATGTCAGAGTACAGTTTCTTCGGTGCCGTTGAAAAGAGTTTCGACAAAGCCGCCAAATTCACCACCTGGGATCCAGGAATTTTGGAACAGATAAAGCAATGTAATGCCGTTTACCGAATGCATTTCCCGGTAAAAATCGGAGATAAAGTAGAAGTAGTTAAAGCATACCGGGTTCAACACTCACACCACAAACTTCCGTGTAAAGGCGGTATACGTTTCGCCATGAGTGTAAACCTTGATGAGGTAATGGCACTTGCTGCCCTTATGACTTATAAGTGCGCTATTGTTAACGTTCCCTTTGCAGGTGCTAAAGGAGGTATAACAATTGATCCAAAAAAATATACGCCTTACGAACTTGAAAAAATAACCCGTCGCTATACTTCGGAATTAATTAAAAAGAATTTTATCGGTCCTGGTATAGATGTACCTGCGCCTGATTATGGAACCGGGGAACGTGAAATGGCATGGATCGTAGATACCTATATGAGTATGCGCCCAGGGGAAATTGATGCATTGGGTTGTGTAACAGGTAAGCCGGTTACACAGGGTGGTGTACGTGGCCGAAGGGAGGCAACAGGACTTGGTGTATTTTATGGATTAAGAGAAGTTTGTAATATGCCTGAGACCATGAAAAAACTGGGTCTTCCTATTGGCGTGGAGGGGAAAACGGTAGTTGTACAGGGTTTAGGAAATGTGGGCTATCATTCTGCAAAATTTTTCCAGGATGCGGGATCAAAAATTATTGGACTCGCGGAATTTGAAGGAGCTATCTGGAATAAAGCCGGCCTTGATGTGGATACTGTTTTTAATCATAGAAAAGTAACCGGTTCTATTCTGAATTTTCCTGGTGCCGTTAATTTTGAAAAAAGTGGCGACGCGCTCGAAATGGAATGCGATATACTTATACCTGCTGCATTGGAAAATGTAATCAATGGCGAAAATGCCCCAAGAGTAAAAGCAAAAATTATCGGCGAAGCGGCAAACGGCCCGTTAACACCGGAAGCTGATGATATCTTTACCCAAAAAGGCGTATTGGTGGTTCCCGATATGTACCTGAATGCTGGCGGAGTAACCGTTAGCTATTTTGAATGGTTAAAAAACCTTAGCCATGTTCGTTATGGAAGAATGGAAAAACGCTTTACAGAAAATCAAAACCGTCAAATGCTGGAGATCACAGAAGATTTCACGGGTAAAAAAGTAAGCGGTAAGGTTAGAGACGAAATTGTTCATGGACCTGAAGAAGTGGACCTTGTAAGAAGCGGATTGGAAGAAACGATGATTGCAGCTACCCGAGAAATTATGGATGTATGGAAAGCAAACCCATCTATTCCGGATATGCGAACCGCTGCCTATGTTGTTGCCATTAACAAAGTTGGGCTTAGCTATGCCGAGTTAGGAATATTTCCATAAGAAATTACTAATAATAAATCCAAAATCCCATTCGTTTAACCGGGTGGGATTTTTTTTAAGTATAACAGTTATGTCAGTCACTTCCACCCACCAAATACATTGGAATTGAAGTAGCACCTGAAATTCGAAAAGAAATTACTAAGAATAATTTAAGTTTAATCGCCAACATTCTTTATTTGCCTCGTTCCTTCCAGATAACTCAAAAATAACTTCAACCCTTCCATCATTTTATCGTTCAATTCATATTTTATATTCTTGGTGAAGTAGGTAAGGCTATCATAACTGGACAATTTATTTTGCAAGGCTACTTTTTCAATAGCGCTAACGCCTAACTTATTTGCTTCACTAAACGCTGTAATAAAATCAGCAGGTAGTTTTTTATTGCTTACCCAGGCTGCAAAAACAAAAGGCAATCCGGTAAAATCATACCAGGCTTCTCCCAAATCATATACGCAATCAACGCTATTGCGGTACTCAAGGCATCGATCGCCAATTACCAAGGCCGCAGTAGTATCTTTAATCTGGTTCCTGAAATCTGTACTGGTATCAATCCATTCTACTTGCTGCTTCCAATGGGTCTCAAATAATATTTTTATAAGGCTGGCAGAAGTACGGCTTTGATAATCGAGTACTATTTTTGTTATATGCTGCAG
>JBJXDV010000158.1:0-7255 GCA_046153465.1 Chitinophagaceae bacterium | reverse complement strand
TTTAATTACATTAGGCGTATTGACAATTATATTTGTATGAGCTATCGTTTACCGGGCATTTGTTCGTCACATAGTTTATATATTTTCCAATCGTTCATTTTTCCACTATTTGATTTATCCATTGACTGTATTTTATTGCTCGGCAAAGAACAGAATGCTGAATTGTGCGACGCAACGATGCTTAATAGTAGCACTACAGCCCGGTTCATAAAAAAATAGTACCCCCTTGTGGCTCATTTAGTTTTTTGCCTTATTAGTTTCACTTATTCTTGCGATTATCCAGTCAATTTTATCCATTACTTTACTCATCAGTAAATCAACAATTTGCTGCCTGTCCCCTTTTGTTATTTGCTGATGATATAATTTTTTCAGGAATGGCTGTTGGTTGTTGTAGTTAACCAATGTAAAGCCATACCAGTAATTTTGAATTTCAAAATTTAGTTGCAAATGCTCCACATAATTTTCTGTACCTGCCTTTTTAAATCCATCCAAAGCGCAGGTGAATGAAACCATATAAGCCTTTCTTAACTGTTCTTCATCTTTCCAGAACTCTTCTAATTGTTCAAGGTTTACAATTGATTTGTTTGAGCTGCTCCAGGTGAACATTTTATCATGAAACTCATCATCAAAGGCCGACATCTTTCCGATAATCTCCTGGTAAAGCGGTTTTAATCCATCATTGAAAAGATTTAATAAAATTGGATGGGTAGCGGGAGTTCTTATTTCATCAGTCTCTATACCTTTTAATTTTTCTTTAATTGCTTTCAGCCTTGCATCAATTGGGTGTTGTTGTTCTTGTAGTTCTTTGTCCAGATTCTGTTCTATTTCTTCAATACTCGGAAGCTCGCCTTTAATGTCTTCAGGCAACATGGCTCCAATTTTGTATTCCGCAATTCCAATCGGCTTATTGGTATCACGCAAGGCATATTCTGCTACAATTTTATTTTTGGTTTTACAGAGTATAAGACCGATGGAAGATTCATCATACTGGCCTTTTAGTGTATCATCAGCTACACCGAGGTAAAGATTCATTTTACTTACAAACTCTGCTTCAAACTCACCAATCTTCAAATCAATAATTACATACCTGCGTAATTTGGTATGGTAAAACAATAAGTCAATAAAAAATTCTTTTCCACCTGCTTCAAACCTTTTTTGCCTTCCCATAAAAGCAAAACCATCACCGAGCTCCAGCAATAGTTTAGTAATATGAGTCATTAAAGCATTTTCGAGGTCTCTTTCTTTTGCTTCTTCACCGAGCATGACAAAATCCAAATGATACGGGTCTTTAAAAAGCTGAAAGGCCAGCTCGGATTCATAAGATGGAAGTGTAAGTCCAAAATTGTTGGTAATAGCTCCTTGTCTCTTAAATAATCCACTCTCAATCTGGTTCACCAGCATATCACGGGTCCAGCCATTTTGCACTGCTTTTTGTGCATAGAATGCTCTTTCTTCAGAAAGCTTTAACTTGTCCAGCAAGGTGCAGTTATGTCCCCAGGGTAATTTTGCAATGCTCCGTTGCAAAATTATGGAGGGCTGGTTTTCATCAGTTTCTGATTTTGCAATGCTCTGTTGCAAAATTGTGAATTGAGGATAGGCCAATGCAAAGTCCCGCATATATCGAAGGTTACGGGGCGATAGCCCCTTCATATCCTGAAATTCGACCCGTAAATCTTTAGCCAGTCTTTCAACCGTCTTTGTTCCCCAACCTTCTGTTTGTTCCTGTTTGCTGATAGTATCTCCAATCTCCCAATAGACCTTGAGTAGTTCATTATTGACAGCAATAGTTGCCCGCAACCGGGCTTGCCTGATTTTCTCTTTCAGGTCTTGTAAAATAGCAGTATAATTTTTACTGAGCTCAGAAGCCATACCCGATTTTTGAAAGATTGCTTTTAATTGTTTTATATAAATCTGTTTCTTTATTTATTTGTTGTTTCAATGCTGCGGTTAATTGCTGTATCTTTTCCAAGGGTTCTTCCTGTTCTTCTTTTTTTTGCCATTGATATTCTTATAAAAATTGATTTGTGTTTTTAGGTGATAAAGTTATGATTTTAAACTCCTTTTATGTCAAGAGCTGTTTCCTAAGTGTCAGTGATTGACTTTTCGGATGGTGGATGGCAAAATCATGTTAGTTTGTATTTAAGTAGGATAATGATTAGGGTGACATACATCAAACATAAATGCTGTTTCAGGAAAAACTGCAACAAGAGATTTAAAAGAACTTATCAATAAAAACATTTTAGAATCAAGCAGTCAAATAGGGGCCGGTGCTTTTAATATACTAAAATGAATTGCACAAATTGCACATTAATTGCACAACCATTGCACAATTGAGCCGGATAAGGGCGAGTCAACTAACCCTTCGCAAAATTAAAAAAGCTGCAAAGCCGACGCACAAAAATAATACACAGTTGCACCAGCTACAAATTATCACCAATACTTGTACGAGCTGGGATCAATTCCTATTGGTTGTTAACTTTGTTTTATGAAGGATAGACAAATGGGAAGTTCCGATTTACAAATTAGTGAAATAGGCATTGGTTGTATGTCATTAGGCGAAGACAATGCGTATAATAAAAAATTATTACATCGTGCTCTGGATGGTGGAATTAATTTTTTTGATACCGCAGATCTTTATCAAAAAGGATTTAATGAAACTTCTGTTGGGAGTGCTTTAAAAGAAAATAGAAAGCAAGTAATTATTGCTACCAAGGTGGGCAATGAATGGACGGAGGATGGGAGTAGTTGGAATTGGAACCCACGTAAAGAATATATTCTTGCTGCCATTGAAAAAAGCCTGCAGCGATTACAAACCGATTATATTGATTTGTATCAGCTTCATGGTGGTACTATCGAAGACCCGATTGATGAAATTATTGAAGCCTTTGAACGATTGCAGCAGCAGGGTAAGATCCGCTATTATGGTATTTCTTCCATTCGGCCGAATGTGATACGTGAATATGTAAAGCGTTCGAAGATATCGAGTGTGATGATGCAATACAGTTTGCTGGATCGTCGACCCGAAGAATCTTGTCTCGATTTATTATTCAAACACAATATTAGTGTTTTAGCAAGAGGAACACTGGCAAAGGGATTATTGATTGATAAACAGCCAGTATCTTTTTTGGATTACACGGATGTTGATGTAAGAAATACTTCCGCTATTATAAAATCTATTGGCGAAAAAGGGAACGGTGCAATAGCTACGGCATTAGGATATGTGCTAAACCACCCGGCAGTTGCATCGGCCATAACGGGTATAAGAACACTAGAACAAGTAGAGGCTATAATCGCTGCTTCGAAAATTCTTCTTCTGGAGAAAGAGCAAATAGAAATATTGACACATTCAATAGCATTAAATTATTACAACGAACATCGGTAGTATATAAAAAGAAAAAGCATTCGCGTTAGCGAATGCTTTTTACTTAATTATCTGATTCTTGTCGTTTACATATAGTATTACAGAGCTATTCCCGGCTCCGGGCTCACTTCTCTGTTTTATTCACGCATCTTTTCCATGGCATTGCTTATATTTTTTTCCACTACCGCAAGGACAAGGATCATTACGCCCAACTTTTGGTCCTACTTTGATCGGCTCCTGTTTCACCGGTGCACCACTCGGATCATGATAGTCATTCTCATTCGCTGCATAATCTTCGCCTCTTCGAATAATATCTTCTTTATTGGCCCGCATCTTACTCATATCTGTTTTTTCTTCCCTTCCCTCCCGAATTTGTTGAGCCCTGTTTCCCAGTTGTTCCCCCGGAATACCTGCATGACAAAGAAAACTAACAATATCTTTATTTACATCTCCATCCATTTGTTTAAATAAATCGAAGGCCGTAATCTTATAAATAACCAATGGATCTTTTTGTTCGAGATAAGCGGTTTGTACACTCTGTTTCAAATCATCCATTGCACGAAGATGTTCTTTCCACGTATCGTCAATAATCGCTAACGTAATTTGACGCTCCTGTGCATTAGTTAATTCGCGGCCATTTGTTTCTAATGTCTTATTCAGATTAACCAATACCTGCATTGCTTTTTTACCATCTGTAAAGGGTACGGCTACATTTTCTATCTGATTGCCCTGGGTAGTTCGGATATTTTTAAAGATCGGAACAGATTGCTTTTGAAGATCTGCTAATTTTTCTTGGTAATGCCCGATCGATTCATCGTATAATTTTTCGGATAGCGTGTTTACATTTTCTTTTTCAAACTCCGCTTTAGTAATTGATGTATCAATCGCAAAGTTTACAATGACTGCTAATTTTAAGCCCTCGTAATCATTTTGTTCCTGGAATGAATTGATCAACCCTTCTGCAACGGTATAAAATGCATTGTCAAGGTCTAATGCCAACCGTTCGCCAAACAATGCATGGCTTCGTTTCTTATAAACAACATTACGTTGCTTATTCATCACATCATCGTATTCCAATAAACGTTTACGGATACCAAAGTTATTTTCTTCCACTTTCTTTTGTGCACGTTCAATACTTTTGGTTACCATACTGTGCTGTATCACTTCACCTTCTTTATAACCAAAACGATCCATTACTTTGGCAATACGTTCGCTGCCAAACAAACGCATCAATTCATCTTCCAAAGAAACATAAAACTGTGTAGTTCCGGGATCGCCCTGCCTTCCTGCTCGTCCGCGCAACTGCCTGTCTACTCTTCGGCTCTCATGTCGTTCTGTACCAATAATAGCCAATCCACCAGCTTCTTTTACACCTGTTCCCAATTTAATATCTGTACCACGGCCAGCCATATTCGTAGCAATGGTAATAGCTCCTGGTAATCCTGCTTCTGCTACCACCTGTGCTTCCCGTGCGTGTTGTTTTGCATTCAACACGTTGTGCGGAATTTTTTTGCCATTCAACATTTTACTTAATAGTTCACTTACTTCAACGGAAGTAGTACCTACCAGTACCGGGCGACCGGCATTGCGCAATTTTTCAATTTCATCAATAACAGCTTTGTATTTTTCGCGCTTTGTTTTATAGACAAGATCTTCTTCATCTTTACGAATCATTACCACATTGGTTGGAATAGTAACAACATCCAATTTATAGATATCCCAAAACTCCCCTGCTTCTGTAACTGCTGTACCGGTCATACCAGCCAGTTTGTGATACATCCTAAAATAATTCTGTAATGTAATAGTAGCATAGGTTTGAGTAGCCGCTTCAATTTTTACATTTTCTTTTGCCTCAATCGCCTGGTGCAAACCATCACTGTACCTGCGGCCATCCAAAATACGACCGGTTTGTTCGTCTACAATTTTAACCTGTTCTTCCATTACTACATATTCGATATCTTTGTCAAATAGCGTATAGGCTTTTAATAGTTGTTGTACGGTATGAATTCGGTCAGCCTTCACCGTATACTCCGTTAATAAGGCTTCTTTATATTGTAATTTTTCTTCAACGGTAATTGTTTCCTTCTTTTCAATTTCTGCTAATTGAACACCAATATCGGGAAGTACAAAAAAATCAGGGTCCTCTCCGGATTTGGTAATAGCCTGTATTCCTTTATCGGTTAGTTCTACCTGGTTGTTTTTTTCATCAATGTGAAAAAATAGATCCTCATCGACCTTCGGCATTTCTTTTTGTTGATCGGCGAGATAATAGTTCTCGGCCTTTTGAAGTTTTACACGAACGCCAGGCTCACTTAAAAATTTAATTAATGCACTGTTTTTTGGTAATCCGCGAAAAGATTTCATTAACGATAAACCTCCGGTTTTGGGATCGTCATCACCTTCGGTGAATTTTTTTCTTGCTTCTACCAGGCTTTTATTGGTAACCTGCTTTTGCATCTCTACCAACTTATTAACCCTATCTCTCAATAAATGATAAGATTGTTCATCTCCTCTTGGTACGGGACCCGAAATAATTAATGGAGTACGGGCATCATCAATTAATACACTATCTACTTCGTCCACCATTGCATAATGATGTTTGCGTTGAACCATTTCTTCCGGGCTATGTACCATATTATCCCGTAAGTAATCAAAACCAAATTCATTATTGGTACCGTAGGTAATATCTGCCTGATAAGCCGTGCGACGGTTCGGGCTATTCGGTTGATGTTTATCGATACAATCAACCGTTAAACCGAGCCATTCAAAAATAGTTCCGTTCCATTCACTATCGCGTTTAGCGAGGTAATCGTTCACTGTTACAATATGTACACCTTCACCTGTTAAAGCATTGAGATAAGCGGGTAAGGTAGATACGAGTGTTTTACCTTCTCCTGTTGCCATCTCCGAAATTTTTCCCTGGTGCAATACGGTACCACCAATTAACTGTACATCGTAATGAACCATGTTCCAGGTAATTAAACTTCCGCCAGCTGTCCAGCTATTCTTATAAATTGCTGTATCTCCTTCAATGCGTATATAATCTTTTTTTACACTCAGGTTTCGATCTAATTCTGTAGCAGTAGAACTGATTTCTGTATTTTCTTTAAAGCGTCTTGCAGTTTCTTTCACTACGGCAAATGCTTCGGGTAATATTTCTTTGAGCGCCTCCTCAATTTTTTTATCGCGATCTTTTTTTAGTAAGTCTACCTGCTGATAAAAACCATCCTTACCGTTAATATCACTGAAGGGAAGTTCTTCAGCTTGTTTGTTCAGGGAACTAATTTCGTCGTCAATTTGTTGAAGATGACTTTTAATGCGTTGTTTAAATTCCTGGGTTTTAGCGCGCAACTGATCGTTGCTGATAGATTGATAAGAATTGAAATGACTTTTTATTTGTTCAACAACCGGTTCAATACTTTTTACATCTTTTTGCGATTTGCTACCACCGATTATTTTTGAAAGAAATCCTAACATGGGCTATTAATTGAATAGAAAAATAGATGAATATTTATCTGGTCAAAAAGAATGCTATAATTAAATAACAGGCCAATTTGACAGGGAGGCAAAGGTAGGAAAAGGAAGGGAGAGTTTAGGAGTTTGTAGTTTGTGGTTTGTAGTAGCAGAGCCAGTCTGATTATATGTAGAACAATATGATTTTGAGAGTAGTGTAATTGAGCTGTTGGACTTACAAAACAAAATTGATGAGAAAGAATTCCCAATAAGTGTACCGCGGGTAGTTTCGTAATTATTTCTTTCTTTTATGCTTTATTATATAATAAAAATCCCGCCTGTAATAAAGCAGGATCAAATACTATACTGAGACCATAACTTCAAACCATAAACAACAAACTATAAACTTTATTAAACCAACATCCTCAACGGTTCTTCCAA
>JBJXDV010000157.1:0-3601 GCA_046153465.1 Chitinophagaceae bacterium | reverse complement strand
TGCCGTTAAACCTGGGTACCCATTCATGGTCTTAGAAGGGTATATATTTTGAACCACTAAAATAAACTCATGAAAACAAAATTAGTTATAGCACTTGCTTTAATAATGGGATTATCCATTGGAAGTGCTGATGCGCAAATTGCAGTTGGCCGTCATCAAAAAGCCCGTATTGCACAGGGAGCACGGAATGGAGAACTTACCCGTTTCGAAAGAAAACGCCTCGTAAAAGAACAACGCCGAATTCACAGGCATACCCGCCGGGCAAAATTAAATGATGGTCATATCGGTCCACATGAAAAACGGAGGATTGCAGGTGAAAAACGTAAAGCCAGCCGTCACATCTATCGCTATAAACACAATCGTTTTGACAGACCTTAATGAACTAAGCAGTTAATCGATACCGTTATCCCGCTTTACCGAAAAGGTGAGCGGGATATTTTTATGCAAGGTCGGAGAAAAAACGTTTTTTAACTACGGGCCATTCTTCTTTAAGAATACTATAATAAATAGTATCTCGCCGGCGGTTACTATGCATCTGCATATGACTTCTTAAAACGCCTTCGGCATACATACCAATTTTTAGTAATGCAGCACGCGCTCTTTCATTTAAATAATCAGTTTTAATTTCTACGCGCTCTAATTGCATTGCTTCAAACGCGTGACTTAACAATGCAAATTTAGCATGCCGGTTAATGCCAGTTCCCATAAAATCGACACCTAACCAACTCCATCCTATTTCAATACGTTTATCGAAAAAAGAAATATTTCCAAAACTGGTACTGCCACAAATTTCGTTGCTGTGTTTATCAATAATCAGAAACGGCATCCGGTTAAATGACGCTCTTGCCGCCAATGCATCGCTGATCCATCTTTTGAGTTCATTATCTTCCTCAAGGTTTACTGTAAAATACTTCCATATATCGGCATTCTTTGTAAGTGACAGAAGCGAACTAATATCTTCTTCCTTTAACAAACGTAATAATACACGTGGAGTTTCAAGTGTAAAGTGATCTGGAAAAAATTTCTGATAGTTTTGTTGTTGCATAATAGTTGCTTAATGATTATAAAAGCCAGCCCGCATTTCTGTTTCCAATAGTTAGTGTTTCGGCCAACTACCTAAACCTTGCCGTATTATTAATGGTTCTTCCTGGGTGCAATCTATAATAGTCGAAGGCACTATTCCGCCAATACCTCCATCAATTACATATTCAACCCGATTACCAAAAATTTCAAAGATAAGTTCGGGGTCAGTAAGTTCCTCTGTAATTTGCCCCGGAAGCGAAGCACTGAGCAATGGGCGGCCCAATTGCTTTATAATTGCCTGGGCAATATTATTATCGGGTATGCGTAACCCTATTGTCTCTTTTTTACTTTTGAGTATTTTAGGGACTTCTTTACTTGCAGGTAAAATAAATGTATAGGGCCCGGGAAGATTACTCTTTAATATCCGGTAAAGGGGTGTTGAGATACTCTTGGTGTATTTGCTTAAATCACTGAGGTTTGAACATATAAAAGACAGTTGGGCTTTTTTGGGATCAATTTCTTTAATTCGGCATATTCTTTCGATTGCTTTTTGTTGAAATATATCGCAACCCAATCCATAAACGGTATCAGTAGGGTAGATAATTACTGCTCCTTTCTCCAGGGCTTCCACAATAAGGTGAATCGCTCTTGGCTGTGGATTATCGGGGTGAATTTGCAAAAGCATAATTCGAAAATTAATTATTTATATTCAAAATGTTGCTTATGTTTCAGATCATCTCTTTTTATTACTGTTATATTCAAAAAAATGAGGAGAGCAGGAATTAATATCCATCGGATTAGGATGAATTTAATATTAAATTTGTCATTAAACCTTGGATATGCGTTTACTTCCCGTTGATGTGGTTAATTCGATAAGTCCGGAAGAATTCAAACAAAAATATTATCTACCACAGTGCCCGGTTGTTATTAAAGAGCTTGCAAAAGATTGGCCCGCCTACACCAAATGGAATTGGGATTATATTAAAGAAGTAGTGGGCGATAAAAAAGTTGGAATCTATAATAATATTAAGAGTGATTCCTATACACCTATCAATAAAGCAGACGACTATACTACCTTTGGTAACTACATTGATATGATTCGCCGGGGGCCCGCTGCGTGGCGAATATTTCTTTTTAATATTTTCAATCATGGGCCGCAACTTATTAATGACTTTACCTGGCCCGATCATTTAATGAAAGGTTTTGTGAAAAGAGTACCGATGTTGTTTACGGGTGGCGAGGGATCCATTACTCATCTTCATTTCGATATCGACCTTTCTCATATTTTTCATACACAGTTTTTAGGCAGGAAAAGAGTACTGTTATTTCCTTACAAAGAACAATACAAACTCTACCGCAAACCTTTTGAAGTTTTGAGTATGGCCGATTTTAGTAATTATTCCAATCCGTCGCAAAGCAAGATTGATTTAGGAAAGTTTCCTGCCCTTGAACTGGTGAATGGATTTGAAGTGATTTTGGAGCATGGAGATACTCTCTTTATGCCTGGTGGTTACTGGCACCATATGGAGTATGTGGAAAGTGGTTTTGCTATGAGCCTTAGAGCGCTGCAACCGACCCTTTCTGGTAAATTAAAAGGAGCCTGGAACATTACCGGCATGCGTTATATCGATACATTAATGAAAAAAACCATGCCAGCCTGGTGGTATTCTTATAAAAAAGGAAAAGTGTTTAATGCAGCCGAAAAAGAATTAACAAGCCTTAATCAATAATAAAGATTCCATTTTCTTGATGCAAGTTAACAGGAACCTGCCGTGTAGCGCTCAACTGAAAATAAATAAAAAAATAATTGATTATTAATTAAACACTCATTAATTTAGCCCTACCATTTAATTGAAGCATTTGCTTCCAAATTGATATATCCTCATCCAACATCCTCCTTTTACAACCATCTGATTTCCCGTTTTATTCCAATTTCCAGTTGTATTTTTTTTTATAGCATATACTCTTTTCTGCCTACCCTGATAACTATTGATCTTGTTGACGCATTCTGATAATTGTTGAAAGCTATCTGTATTTGAACGATAACCAAAACTAACTGTATTCTACACCTCAGGAGTTTACTACAGTTATTATTAAAACTTATTTTTCGCAAATTGGAACCTGTACTGATCGTTTTTTAGGACAGTATTTTTAATATACTTCTCTATTGAGGTGGGTATTTTTAATATATAATATATTTTTAAAAACAACGTATTAGCGACGCAATCAAAGTCTTTCTTTTTGTGGTTTCAGAGGTAAGCACAGGCCGGCGATTTCAATCGCTGGCATTTTTTTTATACAATAAAAGTCTTTATAAAAGAAGGTGTGATAAATTTTATAAAGGGCTTAAGTTTTTTATAACTGAAATAAATATGCTGTCGTATCAGGCAATCGTCCAGGTTTCGTTACCTCGTAATAATTTATCGAGATTCCCCTTACCCTTTGAAGCAATGATATCATCAACTTGTTGTTGCATGACTACTTCATAACAAGGTCTGTCCGTTTCATAAAATACACCAAATGGTCGAGGGAGGTGTCCTTCAATACGCGGATCATCAAACATTCGAACAAGAATCTG
>JBJXDV010000156.1:0-14414 GCA_046153465.1 Chitinophagaceae bacterium | reverse complement strand
GCGTGCCGTACCTCATGCAACTCTTAGTATCGAAGCCAAACAAATGATGAATAAGTAAACTGAATTTAAGATAGTATGTAAAAGCCGGTAATTGCCGGCTTTTCGCTTTTTTTTATAGAATAGTTATCTCCCTAAACCTCCAATAGCATTTATCTTTATTGAAATTTTCAATTTTATGAAGTCGAAATTTTTTCTGTTCGCATGTCTTTCTTTTATTCTTTTAATTATGGGATGTGGCAAAAAAGAAGACAACCAGCCAAAAACCTCAATAAGGCTAATGAATGCTTCGCCTACTACCACTTCGATAAGCCTTTTGCCAGATGGAAATTTATTAGCAGGGCCTGTAAATTATCTTTCTGTTTCCGATTATTTAAAGGTGAATGCAGGCGGTTTTAATGTTCGGATAAATCTGGATAACTCTGATGTACCTTTTACAAATACAGATATTGTATTGGATGCAGATAAAAACTACACAATTATTATTACAGATTCGATTACAAAATTTAAGAAATCTGTAATAGTAGATAATCTAACCGATCCGCCCGCAGGCAAAGCTTATATTCGATTTTTACACTTAGTTGGCAACGGCCCGTCGGTAGATTTATTTAAAAGTGGTTCAGCTATTTTTTCGAATCGGTTATTTAATGATCAGGCCTCAGGGGCTGGACTTAGTTATCTAGCTATTGACCCTGGAACGCTGACTTTCGAATTGCGTACAGCCGGTGGCGGTAGTATAATAGCACTTTTGTCGAATGCTACCATTACGGCCGGAAAAATTTATACAGTTATTGCCAGAGGTTTTGTTGGAGGATCAGGAAACAAGGCTGTTGGGATGAGCCTATATACAGATAAATAAGGGATAGAAATTTTTGTCAATAAAGGGATGTGCCATATGCATCCCTTTATTTATTTCGATAAAATTAATACTTTTTAAAAACCTCTTTGAGGAGTATTACCGTCCAAAAAAACTGCAGGCATTGGTTTGTTTAATAAATACTGGTAATAAAAGGCAAATGTCTCTATGCGATTGTGCTGTGCTTTATTAGAACTATTACCACCAATTCCATGGCGTTCGCCCGGATATAACATAAATTCGAAATGCTTTTTTAATTCCTCCAGTTTATTTACCAACTGAATACTGTTTTGCATATGTACATTATCATCTGATGTTCCGTGAACAATTCGTAATAGTCCCTTATATTTTTCCGCATAATTCATTACAGAAGTTATTTGGTATCCCTCAGGATTTTCATTTGGAGTGTCCATAAACCGTTCGGTATAATGGCTGTCATACAAATGCCAATCAGTTACTGAGGCATTGGCAATTCCGTAATTAAAAATAGCTGCACCATAGGTGAGTGCCATGCAAGTCATGTATCCTCCAAAACTTCCACCGGTAATACCTAAACGATTGCTATCCACCCATGGCTGATTGCGCAACCATTTTCCACAGGCCATATAATCTTCAATTTCGTATTTGCCCAACTGACGATGTATATAGTTCAATCCTTTTTTTCCAAAATGACCAGAGCTTCTATTGTCAAACGCAACCTGAATAATTCCTTCCTGCGCCCACCATTGTGTCGCTCCCCCTGCCTGTCGCCAACGGTCGTACACTGTTCCTGCATTAGGCCCGCCATAAATACTAACAAGTACAGGGTATTTTTTTGCAGGATCAAAATTAACCGGGTAGGTAATTACTATGGGTAAATCAAACAAGCCATCAGTTGATTTTATTCTCGATAATTCAACTTTCGGCATTGCATAATTGTTGAACTCGGTTCCTTTATTATTTCCTAATTCCCGGATAATTTTTCCTTTGGTATCAACAATTGCCATTGCTGGCGGACTGCTAACATTTGAATAGGTAGTAATAAAATAGTTTCCATTGGGAGATAGATTAATCTGATCGTGACTGTATTCACCAAAGCTCAACCGGGTAAGGCTTTTGCCATTTAATCCTACTTTATAAAAATCAAAGCGGGCAGAATTTTCTTTTCGCGCACGGAAATAAACAGTTTTAGTTTTTTCGTCAATACGCAGGATATTTGTTCCCCAAAAATTTCCAATAGTAATTGGATTGATAAGTTTTCCGTTTTCATCGTGGAGGTATAAATTCTCCCAACCATCTTTATCACTTTTCACAATAAACGTTTTTCCATCGGGCAAAAATTCTATCCTACTTTGTTCGTCCAGGTCGATCCATGTTTTTTGATTTTCCTCATATATAATTGTTTTTATTCCGGTTGAAAGATCTGAACTATAAATTTTGAAAGTATCCTGTCCCCTGTTCATCCATTGAATCCACAATTGATTTGATGGCGTCCATAGCGGCGTACCGAAGTACTGATCTTCTTTCGAATTAAAATCTGCCCATATTGTTTTGGATAAATTTGCAATTGAAATCACCCCAATAGTTACTTCCGGATTTTTGTCTCCCGCCTTCGGGTATCGTTCATTTTCTAATTTTCCATGTTGACCGTCGCTCCAAAAAATTGGAAATAGAGGAACCTCTGCATCATCGAAGCGCATATAACACAGATGCTGACTGTTGGGGCTCCACCAAAATGCTTTATAACGGCTGCCTCTTCCTAATATTTCTTCATAGTATACCCAGGATGCATAACCGTTTAATATTGTTTCTGAACCATCGTTGGTTAGTTGAGTTTCGCTTTTTGTATCGAGATTAGTAACATAAAGGTTATTGTCGGGTTTTGTATAAGCTGCCCATTTTTTATCAGGAGAAAGAGTTGTATTGCGTGCAGATTTTACCGAGGTAAAGGCACTGGTTGCCTTAACTGGACTTTCATCTTTTTTTTCATACACACTTACCTTTCCCGTTTTTGCGTCAACTGAATAGGTCACGGATTTATCACCCTCTTTTCTAATTTCAAAATAATGTTCATTGTCTGCCCACCCGGTGATGGTAGGAAGTGGTTTAGCAATATTGGTTGTAGCACCTTTGAAAAGTTGATCGTAACTAAATAATTTTTTTTGTGCATGGATGTTTACAATGCCCGTAAAAAAAATAAATAACAAGGGCAGCAGGATCTTTCTCATGTGTTGAAATTTGGGAAATGAAAGTACGAAAGCGGCTTTAGAAATAGGGCACCGGATAAAATATATTCATTAAACGGTCAGCCCTTACCTTTACGAATAATTTTTTTGAAGAAATGCTGCTTAGGTATATAAAAGAAAAATTAGCCCGGCGAAAAGCAAGACGTATTTTCCAGGAATACCCTTTTGAAATCCAGAATTTTCAAATGGAAAAGGAAGGACTCGTGCAATTTGCAAATTGGAAAAATCCTTTAATGAAGGATTTTATACTCACTCAAAAACATGTTGACTCGTTCCGAAGATTTATTCCGGAAGGCTCTCTTTCAATTGATATAGGAACAAATATTGGCGATACTACGGTACCAATGGCATTGGCTGCAGGTAAAAATGGCCTGGTATTGGGTTTTGAGCCTAATCCGCATATCGCAAAAATCGCCCTTGCCAATGCTGGTTTGAATAAAGAAAAAGCCACTATTGAAATACTACCTTATGCTATTGCAGAGAAAGAAGCTGAATTTTATTATTCCTCTTCCGAAGCATCATTAAGTAATGGAGGCATATCCGATAAACCAAATAGTATTCACGGTTCCTATACACTGCCCTTTAAAATACAGGCAGTAAATCTTGAAAATTTTCTGGAGCGAAATTATGCCGACTGGCTTTCCAAACTTTCTTTTATAAAGATAGATACGGAAGGGTATGATATGGAGATTATTCAATCTATACAATCTTTATTGAAAAAATACAGGCCAGTGGTGGAAGCTGAATGTTTTTCTAAATTAACTTCCCAACAACGAGACGATTTATATGATTGTATCGTGAACCAGGGTTATGAAATTTATTATTTTGATGATCTTGGGAATGCGGATTCAGAACAAAAATTAAACAGGGCCGATATGCATAAATGGAAACATTTTAATTTTTATGCTGTTCCGAAAAAATCTTCAAAATAACATTGGGCTGGTATCTTTACCAGGCGAGAGTAGATATTAACTTATCTCCTGCATATCTACCAGTTTTTTATAAAAACTATTTTGAGCAATTAATTGATCATGTGTACCCCGCTCAATAATTTTTCCTTTTTGAAGAACAATAATTTCATCTGCATTTCGGATAGTACTTAGTCGGTGTGCAATAACAATACTGGTTCTGTTTTTCATCATTTTACCGATAGCGTCCTGTACCAATCGTTCACTTTCGGTATCGAGCGAAGAAGTGGCTTCATCCAAAATAAGAATGGGTGGATTTTTTAAGACGGCTCTTGCAATGGTAAGGCGCTGACGTTCGCCACCACTTAACTTACTGCCACGGTCACCAATAGTTGTTTGATAGCCATCTTCTTTTAGCATAATAAAATTATGCGCATTGGCAACTATGGCAGCGTCTTCTATATCTGCAATGTTTGAACTTCCATCACCTAAAGCTATATTGGAAGCAATACTATCGTTGAATAATACTGGCTCCTGGGTAACTATTCCCATATGGTGCCTCAAACTTCCCAGGGAATATTCTTTAATATTCACTCCATCGATTAGCAATTCTCCATTGCTCACATCGTGAAAACGAGGAATCAGATCTGCAAGTGTTGATTTACCGGCACCGGAAGAACCAACGAGAGCTACTGTTTTCCCTTTTTCAATAATAAGATTAATATTATTGAGGATAATGGCATCATCATAAAAAAAAGAAACATTTCTAAACTCAATTTTATCGTTAAACGCAGAGAGTTTTTTTGCATTTGGTAATTCCTGAACAGTAACAGGAGCCTCCATGATTTCTTCAATTCGGGCAATAGCGGCACTTCCACGTTGCGCATTGTAAAAAGCAGTAGAGAGGGCCTTTGCCGGATTAATTATTTGGGAAAAAACAATTATATAAGTAATAAAAGTTTGCGGGCTTAAGCTAAAACCAGGGCTGTTTGCCAAAACCTTTGAACCACCATACCATAAAATAACACAAAGAACAATAACTCCTAACGACTCAGATAACGGTGATGCCATATCACGGCGGAAGGCAATCTTATTGCGTAAATTATTCAGCCAATCATTGGAACTAAAAAATTTACTGCTTACCAATCGTTCTGCATTAAATGCTTTGATGACCCTTAAACCTCCTAAGGTTTCATCAACAATCGACATTAGTGTTCCCAGCTCCTGTTGAGCTTTTCCTGAATCTTTCCGAAGGGATTTACTAAGTCGGCCAATAATAAAACCTGCTATCGGTAATAATATTAATACTACTATTGTAAGGTGAGGGCTTAGAAAAATAAGAGTGCCCAGAAAAAAAAGAATGCTGAGTGGTTCTCGAATCAATCCTTCCAGGGTTCCAATGATACTCCATTCAATTTCATTCATATCGTTACTCATCCGGCTGATAATATCTCCTTTGCGTTGTTCCGTAAAATAGCCAATTGGCAGTTGTAGAATTTTTGTATATAGGCCAGCCCTAAGTTTTGTCATAACATGATTTCGGATTGGGGCCATCACCCGATAAGAAAAATATAAGAATACATTTTTTAAAAGAATAGCAATGATTACAAAAACACAAACAACCGCTAAAGCAGTGCTTTTACTATAATTGTTGATCAATTTCGCAAGCAGGTATTCGAGGTATTTTGCAACTGAAGACGCATTAAAAGCAATTTCAGGAGCCTGCGAAGGTAAGGTCGGGTTTGGTGAAAAGAGCATCTGTAAAAAAGGAGCAATACCAGCAAGGGAAACGATTGAAAAGATAATTGCGAATAAAATACAAACAAAATAAAGGAACATATTTTTCCGCTGATCCTTCAGATGTCTTAAAATCGTCGAAAATCGCTTCATGTATACTTTTAAAAGGTGCAAAGTAACTAATTTTACCACCATTAAATCGTTAATGAAATGCAAGAAGGAAAGAGACAGAAGCAGGTAGCAGGACTTATCCAGGAAGATTTGAATGCGATCTTTCAGCGTATGGGTCTATCCATGTTAAACGGAGGGATGGTATCTATTTCAGGAGTAAAAATTACTCCTGACTTATTAGAGGCCCGTATTTATATCAGCCTTTTCCAGGTAAATGATCAGGAGGCTACTATGAAAAAAATTGAAGAGAAAGCCTGGGAAATAAAGAAAGAACTGACTTCAAGAATTTCGAAGCAATTAAGAAGGATGCCCGAGTTGAAATTTTTCCTCGATGATACATTAGATAATGTATTTAAAATGGAAGAATTGTTAAGAAGTATTAATCCTCCTCCAACTGAAGGAGAATAAGTAATTATAAAGGAACAGAACCGATCAACTTTAAATCAATAAATTTCTTGAACTTTTTATTTGCCTGGCGCTACTTCAAAGCAAAAAAAACTACGAATGCTATCAATATCATTGCATGGGTAAGTGCAGGAGCTATTGCAGTGATTACTGCGTCGTTTATTGTATTGCTAAGCGTATTCAATGGATTCGAAGGGCTGGTAAAATCACTGTATTCTTCTTTTTATCCCGATATACGCATAAGTGGGGCCGCGGATAAAACAATGATCATTACAGATGATCAGTTAAGAAAATTATCTTCCGTGGCATCTGTAAAATCCTACTCAAAAATTGTGGAGGAAAAAGCATTGTTGCAAAATGGCGACTTGCAAACAATTATTTTTTTAAAAGGGGTGGATGAACAATACAGTCGTGCAACAGATATTTCCAAAACAATCGTTCGAGGTAAATTTGATCTGGGTACAGGCGATCATCCATCAATCGTTTTAGGAAGTGGCATTGAATATGCTGTTGCAGCAGATGTAGAAAAAAGCATCTACCCAATGACGGTATACTTATTTCGACGGGGTGTAAGTGTAAATGTAATTGATCCGTACCAATCTTTTGCAGCCGATAATATAGTTGGGGCCGGCACTTTTTATATTCAGCAGGAAATTGATAGTAAATATGCGCTTACCAATCTTGCTTTTATGAAAAGAATGCTGATGATGAAGGCAGAAGAATACAACAGTATCGAAATTGCCGTACAAGACCCGAAACAATTAAATAAGGTTCAAAAAGAACTGGCAACAATTTTTACTGACAGCTATAAAATTGAAACACGTTATGAACAGAATAAAAACCTTTACTCTATCATGACTCTTGAAAAATGGGTTATCTATGGAATTCTTACGTTGATGTTAATTGTTGCCGCATTTACGATGGTAGGGTCGTTAACTATGCTGGTATTGGAGAAGGAAAAAGATATCCAGGTTTTGAAAGCAATTGGCGCCACTAATAATCGAATTCAAAAAATATTTTTAAGTGAGGGCTTATTACTTGGATTCATCGGTGTGTTAATCGGTGTTCTACTCGGGTTGGCAATCTGTTGGGCCCAGGTGCGGTTTAATTTAGTGTCTATTCAGGGGGGTACGTTTCTTATAAGTTATTATCCTATAAAAATAGTTGGTACAGATTTACTACTGGTGATAGCTACCGTTATGTTGGTTGCATTGCTGGCATCATGGCTACCTAGCCGACGGGCAGCCATGCAGGTAGTGGAATTGAAAAGCTGAGATATTTTAGAATTAATCAGTAATCTCCCAATGTTTCGGGAAGCTGGGCAAGTGCCTTTTTAAGTTGTTCATCGTTGGGGGCTATTCCGTGCCAATCATGACTGCCTTCCATAAAATCTATCCCCTTTCCCATTTCTGTCTTCATTAATATCATAATCGGCTTTCCTTTACCGGTAAATGTTTTTGCTTTTTCGAGGGTGGCTACTACTTCGTCCACGTCATTTCCTTTTTCTAAATGAATTACTTCCCATCCAAATGATCCAAACTTTGAACCAAGATCTCCGAGGTTCATAACCTTTTTTGTAGGCCCATCGATTTGTTGTCCGTTCCAATCAACGGTTGAAATCAAATTATCTACTTTATGGTGCGCTGCAAATAGGGCTGCTTCCCAAATCTGACCTTCCTGTAATTCACCATCACCATGTAAAGAATAAACAATTGAATGATCCCGATTTAATTTTTTGGAAAGTGCAGCACCTAATGCCACACTCATACCCTGACCCAATGAACCGGAAGCAATCCGAATACCGGGCAAATGCTCATGGGTTGCGGGATGCCCTTGTAACCGGCTATTTAATTTTCGAAAAGTAGCAAGTTCTTTTATGTCAAAATAACCCGACCTGGCAAGCGATGAATAAAAAATGGGAGAAATATGTCCATTTGAAAGGAAAAACACATCTTCTCCAATAGCATCCATATTAAATTTAGGGTTATGTTTCATAACCTTAAAATACAAGGCAGTAAAATATTCGGTACAGCCAAGAGATCCACCCGGATGGCCACTGGCAGATCCATGAACCATGCGAACTATATCACGTCGTAATTGGGTAGCTATGTCTTTTAAAGCATGCATAATGAAAATAATGTGGCCGCAAAACTAATGGAATTCGTCAATAGCGCGTTTTGTAAAATAAACTTTTTATGGTGCTTTTGCCATTTAATGACTTATTTGGCAATAAAACAACCGTAATTGTTGTTATTCGAATAACATGGTTTATTTTGCACCCGGTTAAAAATGTACCCAACCGGCCAGATTATTAGCACGTAAACAATTAAAGACATTTCAAAAATTGGCTGATGTTATTAGTATTTGATGTATTACTCTCCGTTGCTACTTCCTTTACAATTACTTTTTTGGCAATTCCTGTTATTATTACGGTAGCAGAAAGAAAAAAATTATTTGATATACCTGATGAACGAAAGGTGCATAATACTCCCATTCCTTCTTTGGCAGGGCTGGGAATTTTTGCTGGTTTTATTATAGCCTGCCTGTTGGCTGTTCAGTTTCAAACTTCCTCCGAATTTCAATATTATTTGGCTGCTGCAGTGGTTATCTTTTTTCTTGGACTAAAGGATGATATACTTGTTATCTCCCCCGTTAAGAAATTCATAGGCCAGGTACTGGCAGCATTTCTTATAATATATAAAGGAGGCATACAAATAAAAAGTATGCATGGCTTTTTGGGAATTACCGGACAATTGCCCGAAATGTTCAGCCTTATACTAACTTATTTTACAGTAATTGTTATTATCAATTCATTTAACCTGATTGATGGCATTGATGGATTGGCAGGAAGCCTTGGCCTGATGGCTACTTTAACTTTCGGAGTTTATTTTTTGCAGATTAATATGGTGGCTTATTCGGTACTTGCTTTTTCTTTAGCTGGCGGCCTTATTGCATTCCTGATTTTTAATTTTCACCCCGCTAAAGTTTTTATGGGCGATACAGGCTCCATGCTCATCGGTCTTATTAATGCCATTTTGGTTATTAAGTTTATAAGTGTTGCAGATGCGGCGAATGCAAATTTTTCGATTGAAGCATCTCCGGCTATCGGGTTTGCCATTCTGATGATTCCTCTTTTGGATACGCTCAGAGTATTTGGTATTCGAATGATTCATCGTCGCTCGCCGTTTAGTCCTGATAGAAATCATATACATCATCTTTTGCTCGATAAGGGTCTTTCGCACCGGGCAATTACACTGGTATTAGTTGGCATTAATATAATTTGTATCGCTTTTGCTTTTCTGACGAGAAATCAGGGCAGTACCATTATTATTTTGAGTATCTGTGGGGTTTTCTTTTCTTGTATTGCCGGGTTATATTATACAAGGAGGAAGCCAAGAATGTTTGTGGCTCGTTCGGTAAAAGGAAATGTAACTTCTTCGATAATAGTACCTCTTACAAAGGATTCAATCTTGGAACAGAAAAACTAAAGTTGTACTTTCTCCTTACGAGTATTTTGTTTCTGCATTTTGAACCATCGTGTGGGAGTTTTCTTAATGATCCTTTCTTATGTTTTGAGAAATAATACTTCGAGCCACCTATCTCATTTTTTTAATCACCAATAAAAATCTTTTAATTGGGTTTTGCATGGTTTTTTTATTTAATGTAGGTTTGCGGTTATACTAATTACTCAATTATATGTCAGAAGAACTTCGTAAGATAAGTGCCAACGTGTTAGACGCAATGGAAAAGGCGATTAATCATCTTGAAGCAGAGTTGGTAAAAGTAAGAGCTGGAAAAGCTACTCCAGGGATTATAGATGGTATAACCGTTGATTATTATGGAAACCCTACTCCAATCAGTCAAATAGGTAACGTTTCTGTAGCTGATGCGCGCACACTAACTATTCAGCCATGGGAAAAAAATATGTTGCAATTAATTGAACGGGCAATAATAGGTGCCAATATTGGTCTCACTCCGCAAAACGATGGAAACATTATTCGTTTGTTTATGCCCCCCCTTACTGAGGAAAGAAGAAAAGAATTGGTTAAGAAAGCACTGGCCGAAGGCGAACATTCCAAAATAGCCATCCGAAACATCCGCCGGGATGCTATGGAACAGGTAAAAAAATTACAAAAGAATGGCCTAAGCGAAGATATCTGCAAGGATGAAGAAAAAAATATTCAGGAAACAACTGATAAGTTTATTTCTATGATTGAAAAACATCTTGCAACAAAAGAAAAGGAAATTATGACAGTTTAATAACCGTGTGATTAATGGAATGGTGATCTTTTAAACAGCTTAGAGAAACGAAAGATGTAATTCCAAATAATTTTTACAGACTTTTTTATTTATTAGTCATATATACTCCCGTTAATATAATTGCCAGACCCGCAATTTGAATTGAATTGATAAGATCTCCATCCAGTAATCCCCAACCTAACGAGATAAAAGGAATGCCATAGGTAACCATTGATGTGAAAACTGTTCCTGCTCTTTTAAGAAGCATATAAAAAAGAATGGTCGCCACCGCTGTTCCTAAAATCCCAAGTGTACACCCAAAAAGCGTTGAATAGATAATTTCACTGTTTTGCAACGGCAACTTAAAATACCCGGTAAAAATTAATATCGACAACGCTGGTAAAATCAAATAAGAAAAGCCAACGGCTGCAATTTTGATCGGGCTAATGTCTTTTAAAAAGCGGTTGACAATATTCACGTTAAAGCCATAACAAATAGTGGCAATCACTACCAATCCAGCATAAGATAAATATTCGAAATTTAGTTCCTTATTAGCAAGGAATAGGAGAAGCATTCCCACAAAAGCGATCGCTACCCCCAACAGTTTATTTTTTTGGAAATAATTACCGAAAAAAAGGAGGCCAATTGAAATTGTAAATACAGGAGTGAGGGCGTTCAAAAATCCCGCAAGGGAACTGTTTATTTTTGTTTCGGCAATACAAAATAAAAATGCCGGAATCATACTACCTATCAGTGCTGACAGGAAAACATACTTCTTTTTATGGTGAGGTATCTTTTTGAACTGTAAAATGCCAATTGGTAATAAAGCTACCCCTGCACTCAATATCCGAATAGTAGCCAATTGATAGGCAGTAAGAGTGGGCGTTCCGTTTACTCCAAACATACCGCGTTTCATCAAAATAAATGAACTTCCCCAGATAATTGCCACCAGAAAATAAAGTACCCAGTTGATTAATTTATTTGTTGAATTGATCATGTTAAGGAAACTGCAAGTTGATAATAAACGCTCAAAATCCAATAACTTTAATGAAAACCACTATAATAATGAATAAAATAAAATTAAAAGAAATTAGTACAAGGGCGCCAAAGGATCTTGATAAAGAAACCACAAAGCAAAAAACCCTGAAGATACTGGAAGAATTAGATGACTTGCAAAACCTATTGTATGCCGAAGCAAAACATTCTATTCTCGTTATTATACAGGGAATGGATGGAAGTGGTAAAGATGGCGTAATACGAAATGTTTTTGGAAAACTAAACCCACAGGGAGTTACGGTAAAATCCTTTAAGGCGCCAACGGCTGAAGAATTGAGCCACGATTTTTTATGGCGGGTGCACAGTGCTACTCCACCAAAAGGAATTATCCAACTATTCAATCGTTCGCATTATGAAGATATATTGATTACCCGTGTTCATAAATGGTGCGATGATAACACCGCAAAAAAAAGGATGAATGCTATAAACGATTTTGAGAAATTGCTCGAGGAGCATAATAGTACCCATATCTTAAAATTCTATTTGCACGTGTCACCGGAAGAACAGCAGGAACGCCTCAATGAACGTATACATGACCCAACCAAACAATGGAAGTACAACGACAAGGATTTTGAAGAAGCAAAGTTATGGGATGTGTATATGCAGATGTATGAAGAATGTTTTGAAGAATGTAACAAGGTTCCGTGGACTATTGTTCCTTCGGATCAAAACTGGTTTAAAGAATACATCATTGCAACAGCCCTTTACGATGTATTAAAGGGCCTTAAAATGAAATTCCCCGGGCTAAAAAAATAGATCGGTGTTTATGCAACCTTTTTTCAACAAAAATCCACTTATATAAAAAAATTATTAAATTCATTCTTTGAATTTATTTACCAACTAAAAACTAATTATTATGGGAATGCTAAAAGAGTTTAAGGATTTTGCCATGAAAGGCAATGTTATCGACCTGGCCGTGGGTGTTGTTATTGGAGCTGCTTTTGGGGCAATAGTAGGCGCAGTTGTTGATAATATTATTATGCCTATTGTGGGTATGATAACTGGAGGTATCAACTTTGATTCGCTTTCACTTAAGGTGGGAGACGCTGAACTTAAATACGGATTGGCTATTTCGGCTGCCGTTAAATTTATTGCCATTGCTTTATTCCTCTTTTTAGTAGTTAAAGCAATCAATAAATCAAAGAAAGCCGCCCCACCTGCACCTGATCCAGGGCCATCAAGCACTGATAAATTATTAATGGAAATTCGGGACGGACTTAAAAGATAATTTCAGTTAGACCTGATAATTTTTAACTGTTCCTGCAACCTATAAACCTTTTCGAAAAATCACTTAATCGCGAAGGACTACAGCAATTGCAGGAACAGTTTTATTATATCAAGAACCACAAAAAATAAACAATGAAACAAATCGGATTAGTAGTACTATTTGCTATTTCAATTGCTCAATTAAAAGCGCAGGATCAAACCGTGCAGGATCTAAAAAATGCGGCAGGTAAAACGATCGAAAAAGATCCAAAGGATACAACCGTTAAAACCTGGAAAAAAGGTGGATTATTCAATGCTAATTTCGGACAAACATCCCTTTCAAACTGGGCAGGAGGAGGCGACAAATTGCAATTAAACGCCTCTGGTTTTATAAACCTGTTTGCTTTTTATACAAAAGATAAACACTCCTGGGATAATAGTCTTGATCTTGGACTTGGTTTTGTAAAAACGACTTCTCTTGGCGATCGTAAAAGTGATGACCGCATTGATTTATTATCTAAGTACGGATATAAAATTGCCAGAAAATGGTATTTAGCAGGATTGGTGAATTTTCGTACACAGATGGCACCGGGATTTAATTATCCAAAAGCAGATTCAAGTGTAAAAATTTCCCAGTTTTTATCGCCTGCATACTTAATTGTATCGGCTGGTTTTGATTATAAACCCAATAAAGATTTTTCACTTTTCATTTCACCGCTAACAAGCAGATGGGTGATTGTAAATGCAACTGGGCTTTTGCAACCTGGTAAAAAAGGCGGGGTTTATGGTGTGCCATTAGATAAATCGATAAACAACGAAATTGGAGCTTATCTAACAGCGAACTATATGAAGGAAATTGTGAAGAATGTGATATATAAAGGAAAGCTTGATTTGTTTTCCAACTACAAAAGAAATCCGCAAAATATCGATGTGTTTATGACACATTTGCTGAGTGCAAATATTTTTAAGGGCATTTCTGCGAATATAGGATTGGATATTGCTTATGATGATGATGTTCGGATTCTGGGAAAAGATAATGCATCCCGCAGAACTCAATACAGGCAGTACATTGGTTTCGGATATTTAAAGAAATTTTGACCTTTTCGTTGGCCAATTACGTGTTGATTTAAACAGATTTCTATTTTCCGGAGATTGCGGTAAAAAGGAATTAAATGATATATTTGTACGGCATTTTGAGTATCTTCAAAATGCCGTTTTTTATACCAAACCAAACAGCAAGTATGAGAAAATTAATATTAGTAAGTACTATTATCCTTTGTTGTACTCGGGTATTTGCGCAGGATAACGGAATAAAAGATATACAAAATCAATCTTCCAGAAGCGGTACAGTTGACTCCTCAAAAAAATCGAATAATGCATGGAAAAAAGGGGGCAATTTTTCATTGAATGTTGGGCAGGGAGGAAGTAGAAATTGGGCATCTGGTGCTGAAAAATTTTCCCTTTCTATTGCTACATACGCGAATCTATATGCAAATCGCAGAATTGGAAAATGGTCTTGGGACAATACGCTCGATCTTGGATATGCGCTGGTTAACACGTCGTCACAGGGCGTTCGAAAAAATGACGATAAACTCGATTTATTTAGTAAGCTTG